>JANNWA010000385.1:0-2991 GCA_031408275.1 Pseudomonadota bacterium | reverse complement strand
GGGCACTGTTCTTCGTCGCTGCGACCGCCTTCCTTTCCTTGCGCTACTGGGTGCTGCCGAACGTCGAGCAGTATCGCGGCCAGATCGTTGCAGCGGTCTCGCAGGCGATCGGGTTGCAGGTGACCGTCGAGCGCATCAGCGCCGACTGGCGCGGGCTTCGCCCGCAGCTCGAATTCGTCAACGTGCGCATTTTCGATGCGGGCGGTCGCGAGGCGCTGGTGCTCCCCAGCGTGGTCAACGTGATCGCCTGGCGGTCGGTCCTGTTCCTCGACCTGCGGCTGCATTCGTTCGAAGTCGATGACCTCAAGCTTTCGGTCAGGCGCGATGCCCAGGGCGGCATCACGGTCGCGGGCATTCCGGTCGATGCCACACGCAAGGGCGACGGCAAGCTGACCGACTGGGTGCTCGGCCAGCGCGAGATCGTGGTGAGCAACGCGGAAGTCGAGTGGCTCGACGAGTTGCGCGGCGCCCCGCCGCTGAAGCTGACCGGCATGAACTTGCGGCTGGAGAACACCGGGGACGAGCATGCCGCGGGGTTTTCCGCACACCCGCCGCGCGAGCTGGGCACCCTGGTCGAGGTGCGCGCCGAACTGGTAGGTCAAACCATCGCGCAGCCGGGCGCCTGGAACGGCCGCATTTACGCCGCGGTCGGCAACACCGATCTGTCGGCGTGGCGTGCATGGCTCGACTATCCGGTCGATGTGCGTAGCGGCGAAGGGGCGCTGCGCGTCTGGGCGACACTGGCCGAAGGCGACCTTCGCCGGGTGGCGGCCGACCTTTCCCTCGCGAACGTGGTCGCCCAGCTTGGCCCGGACCTGCCGCTCCTGCGGCTGGCCAGCCTGCACGGGCGCCTGTCCGGGCGCCATACGCCGACGGGGTTCGAGCTCGAGACGCGCGAACTGCGGTTCATGGAATCCGAGGGGCCGGAAATGCGGCCGACGGGCCTGCGCCTCGTGATCGACCGGCCGGCCGGGAACAAACCCATGCGGGGCAAGTTCACGGCGAACGTGCTCGAATTCGCGCCGCTCGCGCGCGTTGCCAGCGCCCTGCCGCTGCCCGGCGATGTGCGGCGGCTGCTGGGCGATCTGGCGCCGCAGGGCAGCATGCTGGATGCGCATTTCGACTGGACGGGCGAGCTGCCGCAGCCGGAATCGTTCACCGCGCGCAGCCGGTTCGCGGGACTGGCCATGAACCCCTGGGGCCGGATCCCGGGATTTTCCAACCTCACCGGGTCGCTGGAAGCGAGCGAAATGAAGGGCAGCCTCCAACTCGCGGCGCAGGGAGCCGAGGTCGACTTGCCGCGACTGTTCAGCGACTCCCGCACCAGGCTCGATTCGCTTACCGGGCAGGTGGCCTGGGAGACGCTGAGCGCAGGCGCCGGCGACGCGGCGCCAGCGGGACTGAAAGTGAACATCGCAAACCTCGCGTTCGCGAATCCCGACGTTGCCGGCACCGCATTCGGGTCCTACGCATGGACGGGTCAGGGTCCCGGCGTGATCGACCTTTCGGCGCAATTGTCGCGTGCCGATGCGAAGCAGGTGCCGCGATACATGCCGCTGGTGCTGAGCGAGGGGCTGCGCAGCTGGCTCGACACCGCGATCGTCGCAGGCACTTCGACTGACGTGCGGTTGCGTCTGCGCGGGGACCTGCGCGACTTCCCTTTCGCCGACCCGGCCAAGGGCCAGTTCCAGGTCGCAGCGAAAGTGCGCGACGGCGTCTTGGACTATGCGCAGGGCTGGCCGCGCGTCGAGGGCATCGAAGCCGACCTGCTGTTCGAGGGCAACGGCGCGGAGTTCGTCGCACGCAAAGGGAGGATCTTCGGGGCGGCGCTGTCTGGGGTGCGCGTTTCGATTCCGAGTTTCAGGTCCCGCGTGGTCAGCATCAGCGGCCAGGCCGACGGCCCCACGGCCGACTTCCTGCGCTACACGCAGCAGAGCCCGGTCAAACGCATGATTGCCGGCGCCACCGACGCAATGCAGGCGACGGGGCGCGGGCAGCTGAAGCTCAAGCTGGAGTTGCCCCTGATGGATCTTTCTGGGACGAAGACTGCCGGCCAATACCAGTTCGCCAACAACAGCGTCGTCGTCGATGCGCGACTGCCGCCGGTCGAGCGTGCGACGGGGCGTGTCGAATTCTCCGAAAACGCGGTCGCTGTCCGCGACGTGCGCGGCGCGCTGTTCGGCGGTCCGGTGACGATCGGCGGCGGCACCCGGTCGGAGGGGGGCGTGCTGGTCACCGCGCGCGGGGAGGCCACTGTCGCCGGCGCGCGTGCGCTGATCGACCACCCCTGGCGGCGTTTCCTCTCCGGGGTTACGCCCTATACGGCGACCATACTTGCCGAAAATGGCTCGGTGCGCGTGGTCTTTGACACGTCCCTGGTAGGCGTGACAAGCGGCCTGCCCCCACCGCTGGCGAAGACCGCGCAGGAGCCGCTGCCCTTGCGCGTCGAGGTCGTGCCCGGGGAGGGGGGAGACCGCATCAGTTTGAGCCTGGCGCGCGTCCTGACCGCGGAAATCCAGCGGCGCAAGGAAGGCGCAGCCATGGTCGTGCAGCGCTTCGGGGTCGGCCTCAACCAGGCCACCCGGCTGCCTGAGCGCAATGGCTTCATGCTCTCCGGCACGACGCCGGCGCTCAATCTCGATGCGTGGCTGCCGCTGGTGGCCACGGCCGGCGGCGACGGGCCACCGCCGGCCAATGCGCCACCGAGCTCAGCCACTTTCGACCTTAAGGCGGGCACCCTCGATGCATTCGGCAAGCGCCTGAACGCGGTCACCCTGAGGGCCGGGGTGGATGTGCAGGGGTGGCAGGCGAACCTCGCTGCGACTGAAATGACGGGGGATCTCTCCTTTCGCAACGAAGGACGCGGCAAGCTCACCGCCCGGCTCACGCACTTCACTCCGCCGGCGCTCGCCCCGGGCGCAACGCTTGGCGGCTCCGGCGAGCTTCCGGCCGTCGACCTCATTGCCGAGCGGTTCAGCTATCGGGGCAAGC
>JANNWA010000384.1:0-2021 GCA_031408275.1 Pseudomonadota bacterium | reverse complement strand
CTTCCTCGGGATGCAGGTCATGAGCCCGGTCGATACGCCGGCCGAAATCTGGCTGGTCACGCGCTGGACCGACGCGGACAGCTATCACACCTGGCACAAGGGCCACAGCTACCACGACTCGCACGGCGCAATTCCCAAGGGACTGAAGCTTGTCCCGAAGAGCACCGAAATCCGGTTCTTCAACCTGTTCGCCGAATAAAGGGAAAGCAGCCCTTGGACACCAATACTCCGGCGCTCGACGCCGAGAACCTGCAGCGATTCCAGGCGCTGCGCAGCGAGGCGATCGACGCGGTCACCGGGCGTTTCTACGCGGACCACGCGTCGATCTACGCCCGTTTCGGGGAGAAAGGACGCGACGCCTGCCGCGAAGACCTCGCTTTCCACCTTGAATTCCTGCGCCCTGTGCTCGAGTTCGGGCTCATTCAGCCCATGGTGGATTACCTTCGCTGGCTCTCCGGGGTGCTTGCGACCCGCGACGTCCCCGCCGAGCATCTGCCTCAGTCGCTCGATTGGCTGGCCGAATTCTTCTCCGCCGCCATGGAGGGACCGGCTGGCGGTGTGGTCGCATCGGCCTTGAATCGCGCCAAGGAGCGCTTTCTCGAGGCCGACACTTCAATCCCGGCGATCTACGCGATGATGCCGGCGCGATGGCCGGAATGCGATGCATTCGAAACCGCGCTCCTGGCCGGTGACCGGCGCGGGGCGGGCAGGCTGTTCGATCGAAGTCTCGAGCGGGGCCGCGGCCTTTTGGAGTCCGAGCTTCACCTGATCCAGCCCGCGCTCTACGGGATCGGACGCAAGTGGCAGGAGAACAAGGTCTCCGTGGCCCAGGAGCACCTGGCCACCGCGATCTCGCAGACCCTGATGACCCAGGGGTTGCTGAAAGCGGAGATTCCGGCGTCAAACGGGCGCCGCGTGCTGCTCGCTTGTGTCGAGGGCAACAACCATTGCGTCGGATTGCAGATGGTGGCCGACGCTTTCCAGCTGGCCGGATGGGACGTGCTCTACCTCGGCGCGAACGTGCCGACAGCCGCGCTGGTGAAGCATGCCGCCGAGTGCAAGCCCGACCTGCTGGGCCTGTCGGTCTCGTTCGCCCAGCAGTTGCGCGGGGTGAAGGACGTCATCGCGCGGCTGACCCAGGCGCACGGCGCAGGGCGGCCCCCCGTGATCATCGGGGGCCTCGCGATCAACCAGTTCGATCGCCTGGCGGGCCAGCTCGGTGCCGATGCATGGAGCCCCGATGCCCGGTCCGCCGTGATCTCCGCGTCGAACCTCGCGGCGCCTGCGGGCCCGTCATGAGTCCTTTCGCGGTGGACCCGGACGGGCTGCTTACCGTCGCGGCGGCCGTGCTGGACGAAAAGGGCGTCCTGCTCGAGGCGAACGCGTGCTTCCTGCGTCTTCTTCCGGAAGACTTCGCGCAGCCGATCGGCGCGATCGCCGCCCGATTCTTCATCCAACCCGGTTTCGCGGCGCTGGCGGCGGCACCGGAGGGGGGGGGCGTCGAGAGCTATCGCGGCCTGATGACCATCGGCGACTACGCGGGCAGGACTCGTTCGCTGAAAGGCCGCGCATGGCGAACGCCAACCGACCTGCGGGTGATTGCCGAATACGACATCGAAGAGCTCGAAAAGCTGAACGACGCAATGCTG
The DNA here is from genome assembly GCA_031408275.1 of Pseudomonadota bacterium. Taxonomy (GTDB): domain Bacteria; phylum Pseudomonadota; class Gammaproteobacteria; order Burkholderiales; family SG8-39; genus SZAS-79. The sequence continues at coordinate 372 of JANNWA010000384.1, read as the reverse complement.
GAACTCAACAAGGATGCGTCGGACGCACAAGACAGGCTCGCGCGCGCGAACCTCGCGCTCAAGCAGAGCGAATCCCGCAGCGCGGCCGCATCGCTTACGGACGCCTTGACCGGCCTCGGAAACCGCCGCCGGCTAGACGAGGCGCTCGGGGCGGAGATCAATCGCGCCGTGCGAAACGCAGACAGCCTCTGCGCGATCATGCTCGATGTCGATCATTTCAAGCGCGTCAACGACACCTACGGCCATGGCGTCGGCGACAAGGTGCTCGCGAGCGTCGGCGCGCTGCTCAAATCGAAGACCCGGGCCACCGACGTCGCGGCGCGCTTCGGCGGGGAGGAATTCATCGTGCTCATGCCGCAGGCCGGGCTTGCC
>JANNWA010000383.1:0-2630 GCA_031408275.1 Pseudomonadota bacterium | reverse complement strand
TGATCGTCTCCGGCTTCTTGACCTCGCCGAATGACCAGGACCGAATTTTCTCGGGCGAAGCCAGTCCGATCCTGATGGCATCGAAATGCTCATCGGGCGTGAACTGACGGAACAGATCGAGCAAACCCTTCATGTTCTGTGTCCTCCTGAATTAGTTGCGCTCGAGCTCGATGTCGATACCGAGCGAGCGAATTTCCTTGACCAGCACGTTGAACGACTCCGGCATGCCGGCTTCGATCTTGTGGTCGCCCTTGACGATGTTCTCGTACACCTTCGTGCGGCCGTTGATGTCGTCCGACTTGACCGTCAACATCTCCTGCAGGGTGTACGCCGCGCCATAGGCTTCCAGTGCCCAGACCTCCATCTCGCCGAAGCGCTGGCCGCCGAACTGCGCCTTGCCTCCCAGCGGCTGCTGGGTGACGAGCGAGTACGGTCCGGTCGAGCGCGCATGCATCTTGTCGTCGACAAGGTGATGCAGCTTCAGCACGTGCATGTAGCCCACGGTGACCTGGCGGTCGAATGCCTCGCCGGTGCGGCCGTCGAACAGCGTGACCTGGCCGGACGTCGGCAGCCCCGCCATCTCGAGCATGGAGTTGATCTCGGCTTCGGACGCGCCGTCGAACACCGGCGTCGCGAACGGCACGCCGCCCTTGAGGTTGTTGGCCAGCTGCACCACTTCCTCGTCCGAAAACTGCTCGACGCCCTCTTCGCGGCCGCTCGAGTTGTAGATCTTCTGCAGCATCTTCTTGATCTCGACGGCTTTCGCCTGCTGCTTGATCATCTCGCCGAGCTTGAGGCCGAGACCCTTGGCTGCCCAGCCCAGGTGGGTCTCGAGGATCTGCCCGACGTTCATCCGCGAAGGCACGCCCAGCGGGTTCAGCACGATGTCCAGCGGCGTGCCGTCGGCCATGTGCGGCATGTCTTCCACCGGCGTGATCTTGGAGATCACGCCCTTGTTGCCGTGGCGGCCGGCCATCTTGTCGCCGGGCTGCAGGCGGCGCTTCACCGCGACGTAGACCTTGACCATCTTCAGCACGCCCGGCGGCAGTTCGTCGCCCTGGGTGAGCTTCTTCCTCTTGGCCTCGAATGCGGCATCGAACTCGCGGCGCTTCTGCGCGATCGACTCCTTGAGCGATTCGACCTGGCCGGCGGCCTCCTCGTTGGCCAGCCGAATGTCGAACCAGTCGTAGCGCTCGACTTCCTCCAGGTACCCCTTGGTGACCTTGGCGCCCTTGGCAAGCTTCTTCGGCCCGCCGTTGGCGGTCTTTCCGGTCAGCAGCCTTTCGAGGCGCTCGAAGGTGTCGGTCTCGACGATGCGCATCTGGTCGGCCAGGTCGGTCTTGTAGCGGCGCAGCTCGTCCTCGATGATCTGCTGCGAGCGCTTGTCGCGCTCGATGCCTTCGCGCGTGAAGACCTGGACGTCGATAACGGTGCCCGAGATGCCCGAGGGCACGCGCAGGCTCGTGTCTTTGACGTCCGAGGCCTTCTCGCCGAAGATCGCACGCAGCAGCTTTTCTTCCGGGGTCAGCTGGGTCTCGCCCTTGGGCGTGACCTTGCCCACCAGCACGTCGCCGGCTTCGACTTCCGCGCCGATGTAGACGATGCCCGACTCGTCCAGGCGCGCGAGCTGCCCTTCTGAGAGGTTCGAGATGTCGCGGGTGATTTCCTCCGCGCCGAGCTTGGTGTCGCGCGCGACGACGGTCAGTTCCTCGATGTGGATCGAGGTGAACCGGTCTTCGGCGACCACGCGCTCGGAGATGAGGATCGAGTCCTCGAAGTTGTAGCCGTTCCAGGGCATGAACGCGACCAGCATGTTCTGGCCGAGCGCGAGTTCGCCGAGGTCCGTCGAGGCCCCGTCGGCGATCACATCGCCCTTGGCCAGGCGCTCGCCCTGCTTCACGATCGGGCGCTGGTTGATGTTCGTGTTCTGGTTGGAGCGCGTGTACTTGGTCAACTTGTAGATGTCCACGCCCACGTCGCCCTGCACCGTCTCGTCGTCGTTCACGCGCACGACGATACGGGTGGCATCGACGTAGTCGACCAGGCCGCCGCGCAGCGCGACCACGCAAGTGCCAGAGTCGACCGCCGCGGTGCGCTCGACACCGGTGCCGACCAGCGGCTTTTCCGGGCGCAGGCAGGGCACGGCCTGGCGCTGCATGTTCGAGCCCATCAGCGCGCGGTTGGCGTCGTCGTGCTCGAGGAACGGAATGAGCGATGCCGCCACCGACACGATCTGCGCCGGCGCGATGTCCATGTACTCGACCCGGTCCGGCGTCGAGAGCGAGAACTCGTTCTTGTTGCGGCACGACACGAGCGTGTCCACCAGCTTGCCGTGCTTGTCGATCTGCGCGTTGGCCTGCGCGATCACGAAGTTGCCTTCCTCGATCGCCGACAGGAAATCGATCTGGTCGGTCACCTTGCTGTTGGTGACCTTGCGGTACGGCGTCTCGAGGAAGCCGTACTTGTTGGTGCGCGCGTACAGCGCGAGCGAGTTGATCAGGCCGATGTTCGGGCCTTCCGGCGTCTCGATCGGGCAGACGCGGCCGTAGTGGGTCGGGTGCACGTCGCGCACCTCGAAGCCTGCGCGCTCGCGCGTGAGGCCACCCGGTCCCAGGGCGGAAACGCGGCGC
>JANNWA010000382.1:0-5080 GCA_031408275.1 Pseudomonadota bacterium | reverse complement strand
CCACGGGCCGCGCCATCCTCGAGCAGGTGGTGCGCGGGCTGGACGACCGCGTGGTGGTGCAGCCCTTCGCGCGACCGGTGGATGCGGTGGTCTGGGCCACCAAGCACGTCGCCGACCTGGTGCTGGTCGACTACTCGATGCCCGACATGGACGGGATCGAGTTCGTGAAGCGCCTGCGCGCGCTGCCGGGATACGAGCACGTGCCCATGGTCATGGTCACCGTGCACGACGACCGCAAGATCCGTTATGCGGCGCTCGACGCGGGCATCACCGACTTCCTGATCAAGCCGATCGACGCGCGCGAATGCCTCGCGCGCTGCAGGAACCTGATCACCCTGCGCCGCCAGCAGCTGGCCCTCGAGGACAGGAAACGCCTGCTCGAGGGCATGGTCGAGGACGCCACACAGGAAATCCGCGAACGCGAAAAGGAAACCCTGCTGCGCCTCGCGCGCGCGGGCGAATTCCGCGACGAGGAGACCGGCAACCACCTGATCCGCATGGCGCGCTACTCGCGGCTGATCGCCGACACCATCGGGCTGTCGCATGAGGACGCCGAGACCGTCGAGCTCGCCGCGCCGCTGCACGACATCGGCAAGATCGGGATCCCGGACGGTATCCTGCTCAAGCCCGGGCGGCTGGACGAGGCAGAGCTCAAGATCATGCGGCGCCATCCCGTGATCGGCCACGAAATCCTCAAGGGCAGCGCCTCCAAGTATGTGCGCATGGGCGCGCTGATCGCGCTCGGCCACCACGAGAAGTACGACGGCTCGGGCTATCCCAATGGCCTGGTGGGGGACCACATCCCGTTGTGCGCGCGCGTGGTGGCGGTGGCGGACGTCTACGACGCGCTCACCGCGGTGCGCCCCTACAAGAAAGCGTGGCCGGTGGAGGAGGCCTTCGACTACCTGCGCACCCAGCGCGGCCGGCATTTCGACCCGCACATGGTCGACGCCTTCCTCGGCGTCGAGCACGAGGTCGCGCGCATCCAGCAGGAGCTCGGCGATCAGGCCGCCGGGCACGACCCGGCGTCCTGACAGCCATGCCGGCATTCATCACGGCGCTGCGCACCCGGCTCGCGGCGCGCCCCGACACCGAGCACGAGCAGGCGCTGGTGCGCATCGTGCTGGCCATGGTGCTCGGCCTGTACATGCTCGAGGGCCTGGACCTGGAAACGGGCGGCGCCCTGTCGCCCGAGGTGAAGGTGTTCTTTTCCTACTTCGCGGTGTCGGCGGGAATCCTCGCGTGGACGGTCCTGTCGGGCTCCGTATCGCACCTGCGCCGGTTCATCAGCCTGCTCGCGGACTTCGGCACGGTCACCTTTACGATGTGGTATTTCGAGGAGCGCGCGCTTGCGCTGTTTCTCGTCTACGTCTGGGTCACCCTCGCCAACGGCTTCCGGTTCGGCCCGCGCTACCTGCTGCTGTCCCTCGGCCTGAGCGTCGTCGGGTTCTCGGCGGTGCTGTGGGGCAGCGACTACTGGCGCGCCCACCTGGACGAGGGGCTGGGACTGCTGCTCGGCCTGGTGGTCCTGAGCCTGTATGTGCTTTCGCTGGTCAACCGGATGTTCGACGCGCTGTCCCGCGCCGAGGCGGCCAACCTGGCCAAGCGCAGGTTCATCTCGGTCGTGAGCCACGAGATGCGCACGCCCCTCAACGCGATCATCGGCATGGCGGACCTGCTGCGCGGCACGCAACTCTCGCGCGAGCAGGCCGACATGCTGCAGACGCTGCGCAGCTCCTCCAAGATGATGCTCGGCCTGGTCGAGGAGGTGCTCGACTTCTCCAAGATCGAGGCCGGCAAGCTCACGCTCGAGCGCGCGGCGTTCGACCTGCACGCGCTGGTGAACAGCACCTCGCGCATCGTCGCCGCGCAGGCGGCGGCCAAGGGCGTCCAGTTCGTCGTGTCGATCATGCCCGAAGTGCCTCCGGCGCTGATGGGCGACCCGCACCACCTGCGGCAGATCATCGTCAACCTCGCGAGCAACGCGGTGAAGTTCACCGAGCGCGGCAGCGTGACGCTGCACGTGTCGGCGGAGGCGGAGGACGGCCCGGTGGTGCGCCTGAAATTCTCCATCCGCGACACCGGCATCGGTATCCCGCCTGAGGCGCAGAAGCGAATCTTCGAGAGCTTCGCGCAGGCCGACCAGTCCACCACGCGGCGGTTCGGCGGCACGGGCCTGGGCACGACGATCGCCCGCCAGCTGGTCGAGCTCATGGGGGGGCGCATCGGCCTGGAGAGCGCGGTGGGCCTGGGCAGCACGTTCTGGTTCGAGGTCGCGCTGGAAAAGCAGGCGGGGCAGGCCGAGACGGGCAGCGGCGAGCTGGCCGGCGCGCGCGTGCTGCTCGTCGGTTTCCCGGAGGCGGAACTCGGCATCGTTTCGGAAGCGCTTGCGTCGTGGGGCGCGGCGCCGGTCGCGGTGGCCGGCGTCGAGGCAGGCGGGCAGCGGCTCGCGGCTGAAATCAGCCTGGCCAAGCCGTATCACAGCGTGCTGATCTTCGGCCAGAGCGGGACGGCCGGCGCGCAGCTCGCGCAGCACTTCGCGCGGGTCGTGCCCAACCCGGCGCCTCCCGCGATCCTCTGCGTGCCGCGCGAGCACCAGGTGCAGCGCTTCGCGGCGCTGTCGGCTGGTTATGCCGCCGTGCTCGAGCTGCCTTTCGACAAGCGGCAGCTTTTCAACGTGCTCCATTCGGTCGCGGCCGGTGACGAAGTCCGGGAAGGCGTAGTCCGCCTGGAGGACTACGCGCGGCGCGGCGCGGGTAACCGCAAGTGCAGCGTTCTGGCGGCCGACGACAACCCGACCAACCGCGAAGTGATCGGCAAGATACTGGAGCGCGGCGGGCACACGGTGACACTCGTGTCCGACGGCGACGAAGTGCTGGAGGCGCTGGAGAAGGCGCACTTCGACATCGTTCTGCTCGACCGGAACATGGCGCGCATGGGCGGGGTCGAGGCGCTGCAGATGATCCGCCTGATGGGCCGCGGGCTGGAGCGCATTCCCGTCATCGTGCTGTCCGCCGACGTGACCCCGGACGCGCGCAGCGAGTGCCTCGAGGCCGGCGCGGACGCGTTCCTGCCCAAGCCCATCGAGGCGATGCGCCTGCTGGACGGCATCCAGGAACTCGTCGCCAGCGGCGTGGGCGCATCGACCTCGGGGACAGAACGCAATTTCGCGGCCTCAGGCGGGTCCGCGGTGACCCCCGTCGCGCAGCTGCAGGTGGTCAACGCGGAAACACTGGCGCAGCTGGAGGCGTTAGGCTCTTCCGGGTTCCTCGAGAGGCTGATCGGCGTGTTCGTCGCGGACAACGTGGTCCTGATGGAGAAGGTGCAGTCCGCGGTCTCCGCGCGCAATTTCACGGAGTTTCGCAACCACCTGCATGCCATGAAGGGCTCGGCGGCCAGCATGGGGGCCGAGCGGCTCACCCGCATCTGCAACGACCAGGGCAAGCTTGCGGATTCGGAGCTCAGGCTCCAGTCGCCCCAGCTGGTGCGCTCGCTCGAGCAGGAACTGAACGCGGCGCGCGCAGCGCTCGAGCGCCACCTGCGGGACCAGCAGCGGTCAGCCGTTTAGGGGTTCGGGCGCTACCGCCCCGGCGCGCTCCCGCGCAGCCGCCGCGCGTTGCCGGATCGCGGCCGACGTGTTCCCGTTGCCGTCCGGGGACCAGCCCGGCTTGCCGAACGCATAGCCCGCGGCCTCGCGCAGCGAGCGCGCCGAGCGCAGGTCCCGGAACAGGGCGCCCCATTCCGCGAACGCGATCTTCACAGGGTTGAGGGTGTCGATCTGCCGGACCAGCCCGTATTCGCGCGGCGTGCCGTCCTCCTCCGCTGCGAAGGTCCCGAACATCTTGTCCCAGATGATCAGCACGCCGCCGTGGTTGCGGTCGAGGTACTGCGGGTTTACCGCGTGGTGCACGCGGTGGTGCGAAGGCGTGTTCAGGATGTGCTCGAGGAAGCCGAGCCTTGGGACCGTCTCCGTGTGCAGCAGGAACTGGTAGAGCAGGTTCGCCGCGAACATCAGGGCGACGGCGCGCGGGTCGAACCCGATCCAGCACACCGGGATGAGGAACAGCCACGGGCCGGCGATGATGTTGGTCCAGCCGAGCCGGTACGAGACCGACAGCGTGATCTGGCGCGCCGAATGGTGCACGCTGTGCTGCGCCCACATCCAGCGGATCTCGTGGCTCATCCGGTGCAGCCAGTAGTAGGCGAACTCCACCGCGAAAAACAGCGCGACCCAGCTTTCCCAGCGATCCATTGGGATGTCGGCGAGGCGCACTGCATAGGCCGCGAAGTACGCGGCGGCGACGATTGATGCGAACAGGGCGTCCGTGGCAAGGCGACCCAGCGCAACCGCGACGTTGGACATCGTCACCTTCCAGCCGTAGTCCTGGCGCAGGACGTTTCGATAATAAGCCGCCTCGGCCGCGATCAGCACGAAGAACACGGGTAGCGCAAACATGTAAAGTTTGACGGGGGTCATGGGAATAGAATGTGCGTTAAATTTTGCCGCCGCGCGTGACCGAACCCAGGGAGTCCTTCGCACATGTCATTTTTCATCACGCTGATCGAAACCACCGACGCCAGCCGGCGCGAGCTGGAGGCCGAGCCGAAGATCCATTCGATGATCAACCACGGCCTCACGCTGCCGGAGTACCGCGCGTTCCTGCATGATCTCTTCCACATCGTCTGGCACTTCTGCCCGATCATGGCGGCGGCCGCCTCGCGCTGCGACGACCGCTACCGCTCGGTGCGCATGGAGCTCTACGAGCGCATCGAGGAGGAAAAGGGGCACGAAGAGTGGGTGCTTGAAGACATCCGGGCCATGGGAGGGGATGTCGATGCGGCACGCACTCTTGCGCCGAGCGCGCCGGTGCAGAGCATCATCGCGTTCAACTACTGGGGCGCCGACCGGCAGCACCCCTGCTCGGTCCTCGGCATGCTGTACCAGCTCGAGGTGATCTCGTCGGTGTACGGCGGGCGGGTCGCAGGTGCGATCGCGAAAGCCGTCGGCCGGGAGGTGGGCTCCGGCGGATTCCGCTTCCTGACTTCGCATGCGTCGATGGACCAGGATCATATGGCGAAG
>JANNWA010000381.1:0-5797 GCA_031408275.1 Pseudomonadota bacterium | reverse complement strand
CCATCTCCTGGAGGTAGCGCTGTATCGAGTTGGGCAGATTCAGGTGCAAAGTCGTCATTGCAGTTCCTCCAGCATGATTCCCGGCGCAACTACTTCAATACCGAACCGCGACGCCGGACGAAAATCCCTGGCGTTGAAGGTCACGATGCGCGGTACTTGCGCGGCGACCGCCAGTTCCAGAACCATATCATCCTTGGCATCCGGCAGGCAGGGCCGCCACAGGAAATAGACTGCCTGAAAATCGGCCAATGCGCACAGATTATCCAGCACGACGTCGATCTCCTCGTCGCTCAGGTTCAACACCGCGCGATTCCTCCTTAGCAAGTCTTCGTACTCGAACAGCAACGGAGTGGACAGTGCGATGCGTACCCTGCCATCGGCAACAGCCTTGAGCAGCTGATGCGATCTTCCGCTGGCCGAATACAGGCCGGCGTAAAGCACGTTGGAGTCGAGGACGATGCGCGGCGGTGTTTCAGGCACGGTGGTAGTTCTCCCTTCCGAGCGGCTTCGCTATGGGGAATGCCCACAATAGCAAATCCCGGACCCCGCAACAAAAGTTTCACATTACCTGCAGAAACCCAAGCCCAGGAGCCACTCCCAAGCCAACTCCCGTGCCATTTTAATCAACTCTGTCCCGCAATCCCCGCTAGACCGCATACCCCGCCAGGTGCACCACCCGCCCGTCCGCGGCCAGGGCCCCGCCCGCGGGCTCGGCGTGGAACGCGGTGGCGTAGCCGTCGAGTTCGCCTGAGCGGCCGTCGTAGAGGTCGGACATCGACATGGTGGGGGATTCGACGCGCAGCGCCTCGGATTTCTCCGCCACGTGGGCCCAGACCGCGTGCTGGTCGGACGCACGGGTGCCGCGCTCGGACATCGAGGACGACACCTGGCCCATCTTGCCGGCCCGCGCCCTGGCGAAGAGCGTGCGGTTGCCGGAGCGGAAGTCGCGGCCGGGCGCGGACTGCGCGTACGACCACCGGCCGTGCTCGACGCACGACACCGGGATGACGACGCGCTGGCCCCCGCCCACCAGGATCGAGATGTTCACCACCCGGTTCTGCCGGGCGCCGACCAGCTCGTCGCCGTCGACCAGCAGGATTTTCCCGGCCGAGGCGTTCTCGAAGGCGAGCTCGGGCACGCTCCCGCCGTCGGAGACCTCGGTGATGCGGGCGATCCTGCGCTCGAGGGCCTCGTCGAGCAGCACGTAGGCGCCCCCGGTGCCGGCGGGCGCGAGGAGCGGGAAGAGCGCGAGGTTGCGGTGCACCTGCGGCGCGCCGATGGCAAGGCCTTGCAGCGAAGCGGTGATTTCGTGCATCTCGGGCTCCTCGGGAAGTGGGAAACCCAGTATGCGCAGGGGGGTGGCTCAGGGGGTGAGCCTGGCGGGTATTTTGTAGCTACAAAATAATATCGGCCGAACGAGCATGCCGGGGTCGAACCTCCAACTCAGCGCTATCCGCCCGCCACAATCAGCTCCGGCCGGTTCGCCCTGAGCCAGGCCGTGACGTCGCCCAGCAGTTGCACGGCCTCGGCGATGCACTGCTCGGTGGACGAATCGTCGATGTCCTCCCCGGTGTAGTCCGCGAGGTTGCGCTTGCGGCGCAGCGCGTCGAGCACCTTGACCCGCACCGGCGCGAGCCCGATCGTCAGCGACAACCCCTGGACCATAGTCGCGTGGTGCCCGGGCCGGCTGGTGTCCGGCCGGTAGCCATGAGCCATCAGGGCCGCCAGCGCCGCCTGCATCACCGCCCGGTAAGCGGCATCGAACCGCGTCTCGGGACTGATGGCGGTCACGCGGGCGTCGGCGAGGCCCCGCTCGGCCGCAGCCAACAGCCGCTGCACCTCGGCGGCATCCGGCGGGTGCGCCTTAAGCTGCCCGATCTTGAGCAGGTTTTCCAGGCTCAACGCTGTCTCCCATCAGGACAATCTTCGGCTCGCGCGACACTCGCGTGACAAACCGGTCGCGACCCGCCAGCTTGGCCTCGTAGGCGGGCTTTGTCATGACCACCGGGTTCACCTCCCGCCGCAGGCGCTCGCCCGCGGCGCTCAGCGCCTCGACCACGGCCGCAAACGAAACCGACCCCACGACCAGCACGTCCACATCGCTGGCGGGGCGCTCCTTGCCCTGCGCGACCGAGCCGAAGACATAGGCCAGCCGGATCTTCGCGGCGAGCGGCGCCAAGGCCTCGCGCAGCACATCGGCCAGCCCTGCCGTCTTGCGGAAGATGCCAGCCAGCTCTTCGTGGATCGGGCAGGCCCGGTCGACCTGGTAGCGCACCTGGTTGCCGGAGGTGGAGCGCAGCAGCAGGCCGGATTCGCACAGCAGGGCCAGCTCGCGATGCAGCGACCCGGCCGGCACGCCGGTCAGCCGGGCGATCTCGCGCACGTAGAAGCTCTCGTCCTGGCGCAGCAGCAGCAACGCGAGGATCTGCCGGCGGTAGGCGCCGAACAGGACCTCGACCAGCTGCGGGGATCGGGGAGGCGGTTTTGATCTCATATTGAGAACAAGTGTAGCTTAAATGAGAACGTCTGGGCAAGCCTGCCCATGCGCCCGTCACTGCGGCACCCTCCCCTCCCGCATCGTCAAGGCACGAACGCGAATCCCATCTCCTTCGCGACGCCACCCAGGCGTTTGTCTCGCGACCAGAGTTCCGCCTTCCCCGCCAGCGCGACGGCACACAGCAGGTGCGCGTCGACATAGCCGATGCCGCGCCCCGCGAGCTTGCGCCGGTCGATGAACGCGAGCACCTCATCGTCGGTGGCGACCGGCGCTGCCGGAAGGTCCTGCACCAGCGCCAGGACCGCGGAGCGGTTCTGCAGGTTGCCGCAGGCCAGTTCACCGGTGACAAACGGATGCGCCAGCACGAGGCCGGCGTTCAACAGCCGCACGAGCGCCGGGTCGGACCGGCGCAGGTGGTCGACCCACACCGAAGTGTCGACCAGGATCACGCGGCGGCGGTCTGGCGCCGGGAGACGGGCTTCAGCTGCGGCTCGGACCCGCCCAGCTTCGCCAGGCGCCGCGCGCTTTCGCGCTCGATCAGGGCGCGCAGGGCCTCGCTCAGCAATGCGGTGCGTTCCTTCATGCCGCTGAGGCTGTGGGCCTTGGCGAGCAGCGCGTCATCGAGGTTGAGTGTCGTTCTCATGGTCCCGGCTCCGGTCAGGTTGATGCCCAATACAGGCATCATATGATGCCACATATTGTGCCTGACCGCCGCGGCGGCTACGCTCAAGGGCAGCTCACGGCATGAGCCCTCCGAACCATTAAGCTACCCGCATGGCCAAAAAACTCTACGACCCCGCCTCAGGCAAGTCCTTCGCGCTCAGCCGCACGAAAGTGGCGCTCTTCATGGAATGCCCGCGCTGCTTCTACCTGGACCGGCGCCTCGGCATCTCGCGGCCGGCGGGCTTTCCGTTCAACCTCAACTCGGCGGTCGATGCGCTGCTCAAGAAGGAGTTCGACGCTTTCCGCGCGCGCGGCGAGCCGCACCCGTACATGCGCGAGGCCGGCATCGCGGCGGTGCCGCACGCGCATCCGCAGCTGGACCGCTGGCGGGCCAATTTCACCGGCGTGCGGACGGTGCACGAGGCGACGGGGTTCGAGCTGTTCGGCGCGATCGACGACCTGTGGCGCGACACCGGCACCAATGAACTGATCGTCGTCGACTACAAGGCCACCTCCAAGGACGCCGAGGTGACGCTGGATGCCGGGTGGCAGGACGGCTACAAGCGCCAGATGGAGTTCTACCAGTGGCTGCTGCGCCGGCAGGGGCTGGCCGTGGCGAAGCGCGGGTGGTTCGTCTACTGCAACGGCCGGCGCGACCTCGAGGGCTTTGGCGGCCGGCTGGAGTTCCGCGTGAAGATGATCCCCTACGACGGCGACGACGCGTGGATCGAACCCGTGCTCCTCGACCTGCACCGCACGCTTAACGCCGAGGCGCCGCCCGCGCGGGCCTGGGACTGCGAGTACTGTGCATTTGCGGCGAAGTCGGCGGGGGCTTAGGGCCTGTCCCCGGGCCGGCCCAAAGCGCCGGCGTGAGCGGGATTGAAAAGGGTCCACGCATAAAAAGATGAACTTTTAGGCCGTGAAGTGACCAACAGTAGCCGGTTCCAGGTCAATTGGCTTTCCGGTTCAGGAAAATCCAGGTAGCAAATTGTATGTACAAAATAATATCGCCAAAACTCGCTGCACCCTACCTGTACCCCTGCTTGCGCAACTCGTCCGCGCTCACGTGCACGAGCTTGCCGTCCCTAACCACGACAATCGCTGTGCCGGTGCGCACCGCCAGCTCGCGAGCCGCCCGCGCTGCACGACGCAACGCCGCCAGTTCGGCCTCCGACTCCTTGGGTTTCACGGCTTCTAGCACCTGCTGTGTCATGGTCTTTCTCCTTGCTCCAGCACTACGGGGTCATCGCCGGTGTTGTCATACAGCACCCAAGCGTCCACCGCGAAACGGTAATGACGGTCGAAATTCCTGCGGCCCGAGGCGAATCGCCGTATCGACGGTCGCGAGGCCGAGGTAAAGCAGGCGGACGTGATAGCCCCGGCCACGCCAGTCCTCGATGTGGCGCAGGTAACCCATGCCCGACAGCGTGGTCTCGAAAGCGAAGCTCTCGTCCCGAGCCACGCAAGCCGCCATCTCCTCGAGCATCAGCCGGCCGGCCTTGATCGCCTGCGCATCGGGCGCGAAAAGCGACAGGCCCGCGGCAATCAGGTCGGCGTTAATGAAGCGCCGGCACTGTGCCTCCCCCGGCAAAAACGCGTTGGCGAACGTGGTCTTCCCCGCCCCGTTCGGCCCAGCGATGATGATGATCCTTTTGCTTTCCACCCCTAAAGCCGCCGCGCCTTGGGCAGCGCCGCCATCTTGCGATCCAACGTGAGCGTGGTGAGTTCGGCACGGCGGTAGTCGTCGGCGATCAGCCGGTCCAGCAGCCCGCACCCGGCGGTGGCCTCGAGCGCGGCAAGCACCGACGGGCCGTTCAGAGGCCGCACCAGGCCGCTCCTGAGCACACCGGCCAGCGCCGCGCGCGCGTCCGCCTTGGATGACCCATAGTGATGCTGGATCGCCACGTAGGCTTCGCCGATCACCTGGTTGGAGGCAAACAACTCGGCGTCGTCGCGCTCGATCAGCAGCGACAGCGCCGCCAGGCAGCGCTCGAACGCATCCTCGGGATCCCCCGTCGCCAGCCGGACGAGGATCGAGGTGTCAATCCCGTAGCGAGGGGTCATGGGGCTTGCCGCGAAACGCTTCCAGGTCGAAGGTCCCTTTGCCCCGCTTGAGCTTGCCACGCAGCATGGCCAGGCGCGTCAGGTCGACATGCCGCGCGCGGAGGACATAGCCTTCGCGGCTTTCGTGCAGTTCGAGCCGGTCGCCGGGCTTGACCCCCAGCGCATCCAGCACCCTGGCGGGGAAAGTGACCTGGCGCTTGGCGGTGATCTTGACGAACATGGCGACGAACTCCGGGGAAGAATGCCTTACCGCTATTGTAAACGAGTAAGGTACGCGAGATCAAACAGGCGGGCTACACCGCATATCCCGCCAGGTGCGTAGCTGCGCACGAGCTTGGTGAGCCTGCCCGAATAGATAAAAGTTTTACATTCCTTGCAAAAACACAAGCACAGGAGCCGCTCCTAAGCCAACTCTCGTGCCAGTTTAGTCAACTCCGCCGCGCAATCCAGCCCCTCCGCCCACGCCCCCCGCACCACCCCCCCGCCCATACACGCCCCCCCCACCAGCCCCCCCATAGACGCCGGCGAGTCCCAAAACCCGTCGTGGTTGCGCGCCAGCCCCCCCGCGGCCAC
>JANNWA010000380.1:0-2863 GCA_031408275.1 Pseudomonadota bacterium | reverse complement strand
GACTCCTCAACCGGGCGGCTGGGACTGCTCGAGATGCGGGCCTTCGAGATGCCGCCGCACGCACGCATGTCGCTCACGCAACAACTCCTCCTGCGCGCGCTGATTGCGCGCTTCTGGCGCCAGCCTTACCGGCCCGCGCGCCTCAAGCGCTGGGGCACCGAGCTGCACGACCGTTTCATGCTGCCGTATTTCGTCTGGCAGGATTTCCGCGACGTGATCGCCGAAACCAAGGAGGCGGGTTTCCCGCTGCGCGCCGACTGGTTCGCGCCGCACCTCGAATTCCGTTTCCCGCGCTATGGTGAGTTCTCGGCGATGGGCGCGAAAGTGGAGTTGCGCTTTGCGCTCGAACCCTGGCACGTGATGGGCGAGGAGGGCGCGCAGGCGGGCACGGTACGCTACGTGGATTCCTCCGTCGAGCGGGTGCAGGTGCACGCCACCGGCCTGGTCGGCGAGCGGCATGTGCTGACCTGCAATGGCCGCCCGGTGCCGCTGGCGCCCACGGGCGACGTCGGCGAGTCGGTCGGCGGCGTGCGCTACCGCGCCTGGGCGCCGCCCTCGGCGCTGCACCCGACGATCGGCGTGCATGCGCCGCTGGTGTTCGACCTCGTCGATACCTGGATGGGCCGCAGCATGGGCGGCTGCCAGTACCACGTGTCGCATCCTGGCGGGCGCAGTTCGGAGGATTTTCCGGTGAATGCCTACGCGGCCGAGGGCCGCCGCCTCGCACGGTTTTTCCGCATGGGCCATACTCCGGGACAGGTGAAGGTGAAAGTGGAGCCGCGCAACCCGAACTTCCCTTTCACCCTCGACCTGCGGCGTTAGGCGGGAGTTACTGCGCTAAACTGCGGCACTCCAAAATTTCCTTGGCGTTACATGCCCAGGCAGCTACTTTCCGCTTACCCGCCGGCCTCCGCCCGCTACGACGAGATGCTCGACCAGGGCCGCGAGCCGCGCGAGCACTGGCATTCTATGTTCGAGCAGCTCGCCTCCGCGCCGCCGGAGCTGATGCGCGAACGCCTGCAGTCGGTGCAACGGCAGGTGAGCGAGAACGGCATCACCTACAACGTGTATGCCGACGCGCAGGGCGCCGACCGGCCCTGGGACCTCGACGTGCTGCCGCTGATCCTGCCGCACGAGGAGTGGCGCTCGATCGAGCGCGCAGTCATGCAGCGCGCGACGCTGCTGAACAAAATCCTGCTGGACGTCTACGGCAGCCAGTACCTGCTGCAGCAGGGGCTGCTGCCGCCGGCGCTCGTGCACGGGCACGCGGGGTTCCTGCGCCCGGCGCACGGCGTGCCCGCGCAGGGCGGCACCATGCTCCACATGTATGCCGCGGACCTCGCGCGCTCGCCGGACGGGCAGTGGTGGGTGGTGGCCGACCGCACGCAGGCGCCTTCCGGCGCCGGATACGCGCTCGAGAACCGGCTGATCATCTCGCGCGTGTTCCCGGACCTGTTCCATGACCTCAAAGTGCAGCACCTGGCGAGTTTCTTCGCCGCGCTGCGCGACAGCCTTGCACACTGGGCCCCGCACGACGACGAGGCGCCGCTGGTCGTACTGCTCACGCCGGGCCCGTACAACGAAACCTATTTCGAACACGCCTATCTCGCGAGGTACCTGGGTTTTCCGCTGGTCGAGGGCCATGACCTCACCGTGCGCAACGGTTGCGTCTGGCTGAAGACCCTGTCGGGGCTGCAGCGGGTTCACGCGATCCTGCGCAGGCTTGACGACGATTTCTGCGATCCGCTGGAACTGCCCGGCGATTCGACCCTCGGCGTGGCCGGCCTCGCGGATGCTGCCCGCCGCGGCAACGTGCTGCTGGCCAACGCGCTGGGCTCCAACCTGCTCGAATCCGGCGCATTGCTCGGTTTCCTGCCCGCGCTCAGCGAAAAGCTGCTCGGCGAGGAACTGCGCATGCCGTCGGTGGCCACCTGGTGGTGCGGCCAGCCCGATGCCCTGGAGGAAGTGGTCGAAAGGCTCGACAAGCTCGTGATCAAGCCCGCTTTCCCGCAACTGCGCATGGAGGCCGTGTTCGGCGACGACCTGAGCGACGCGCAGCGCGCGGGGCTGATCGCACGAATGCGCGCCAAGCCGCAGAACTTCGTCGCGCAGGAACTGGTGCAACTCTCCCAGGCGCCGGTGTGGGACCGCCAGCATCCGCGGCGGCTCCTCGCGCGCGCGATAGGCATGCGGGTGTTCGCCTGCGCGACGCCCAACGGCTACGTCGTGATGCCCGGCGGCCTCACGCGCGTGGCCACGGGGCCGAACGCGCGCGTCATCTCGATGCAGCGCGGCGGGGCCTCCAAGGACACCTGGGTGCTGGCGGCGGGCCCGGTCAACACGTTCAGCCTGCTGCGCCGCGCAACCAGCGCCCAGGACCTGGTGAGGAGCGGCGCCAACCTCACCAGCCGCGTGGTCGAGAACCTGTACTGGTTCGGGCGCTACTGCGAGCGCTGCGACAACACGGCGCGGCTGCTGCGCCTCGCCCTGGAGCGGATGATCGACGCGGTGCCCAGCGCGGAGGACGCGGGGTGGCTCAGCGTCACGGGCATGCTGCGCCGCGCGGAAATTCTCGACGACGAGGACGACATCGACGATGTCGCGCTGGTGCGCGCGCTGCGGGCCGCGATCGTGGACGAGGAGCGGCAGGGCCTGGCGGGCAACCTGCGCCAGCTCTTTCGCGTGGCCTCCCACCTGAGGGAAAGGCTGTCGCTGGACAACTGGCGCACGGTGAACAAGCTGGTGCAGGATTTCGCCGAGAGAAAGGGCCAGGCCCTCGCGCTGTCGGATGCACTGTCCGAGATCGATCGCACCGTGGTCGCGCTGATGACGCTCTCGGGTTTCGCGCTCGACGGCATGACGC
>JANNWA010000379.1:0-3718 GCA_031408275.1 Pseudomonadota bacterium | reverse complement strand
GCTGCTGCTCGACGAGCCCACCAACCACCTCGACGCGGAGAGCGTGGACTGGCTGGAGCAGTTCCTGCAAAGGTTCCCGGGCACTGTCGTAGCCGTCACCCACGACCGGTATTTCCTGGACAACGCGGCGAGCTGGATCCTGGAACTGGACCGCGGCAAGGGCATCCCCTGGGAAGGCAACTACTCCTCGTGGCTGGAGCAGAAGGCGAAGCGCCTGGAAGCCGAGGCCAAGCAGGAAGACGCGCACATGCGCGCGATGAAAGCCGAACTCGAATGGGTGCGGCAGAACCCCAAGGGCCGGCAGGCCAAGTCCAAGGCGCGCCTCGCGCGCTTCGACGAGCTTTCGTCGTACGAGAGCCAGCAGCGGAACGAAACCTCGGAGATCTTCATCCCCGTGGCCGAGCGCCTGGGCAACGAGGTGATCGAGTTCGTCGACGTCACCAAGGGTTTCGGCGACCGGATGCTCCTCGACAAACTGTCGTTCAAGGTTCCGCCCGGCGCGATCGTCGGCGTGATCGGCCCGAACGGCGCGGGCAAGTCGACGCTGTTCCGCATGATCACCGGCAAGGAAAAGCCCGACTCGGGCGAGGTGAAGATGGGCAAGACCGTGCAGCTCGCCTACGTGGACCAGTCGCGCGATGTGCTCTCGGCCGACAAGACCGTGTTCGAGGAGATTGCGGACGGGCAGGACATGATCACGGTGGGCAAGTTCACCATGCCTTCGCGCGCCTACCTCGGCCGGTTCAACTTCAAGGGCGGCGACCAGCAGAAAGTCGTCGGCCAATTATCCGGGGGAGAGCGTGGGCGGCTGCACCTGGCGAAAACGCTGATGTCCGGCGCCAACGTGCTGCTGCTGGACGAGCCCTCCAACGACCTCGACGTGGAAACACTGCGCGCGCTGGAAGAGGCACTGCTCGGCTTCGCGGGCAGCGTGATGGTCATCTCGCACGACCGCTGGTTCCTCGACCGCATCGCGACGCACATCCTCTCGTTCGAGGGCGAGTCGCAGGCCGTGTTCTTCGACGGCAACTATCAGGAGTACGAGGCCGACAAGCGGAAGCGCCTGGGCGAGGAGGGCGCACGGCCCAAGCGGATCCGCTACAAGCCGCTGATCGCCTAGCCGGACGCACACGTGCCTGATACAGATCTCTCAAAGCTGCGCATCGACCGCAGTCCGGCGGCTTCGGGCTCCGGAGGGCGCAAGCGCGGCGGCTGGAAAGTGGCGCTCGTGCTTCTGGTACTCGCGCTCGCGGCGGCTTTCGGCTGGAAGCGCTTCGCGGCGGCGCCGGCCGTGGACGTGGTGACCGTCGCCAGCGCATACCCGTCGCAGAACTACACCCTGCTCAATGCGTCGGGCTATGTGGTGCCGCAGCGCAAGGCGGCGCTGTCGTCCAAGGCAACCGGGCGCCTCGAGTGGCTGGGCGTGCTTGAAGGCAGCCGGGTGAAGGCGAACGAAGTCATCGCGCGAATCGAAAGCCGTGACGTGCGCGCGACCCTGCAGCAGGCCGCAGCCCAGGTCCGGGTCGCGCAGGCGAACCTGGAGCAGGGCGCAGCGGAACTGCGCGACGCGGAGGCCAACCTCAAGCGCTCTTCCGACCTGCTCGCGAAGAACTATATTTCCGCGGCCCAGCATGACGCGGACATCGCCCGGCGCAGCAAGGCGCTGGCGGTCATCGCCGGCCAGCGGGCCGCCATCGGTTCGGCCGAGGCGAATCGCCGCGTGGCCGAGGTCGCCGTGGAGCAGACGGAAATCCGCGCCCCTTTCGACGCCGTGGTGCTCACCAAGAACGCGAACGTCGGCGACAACATCACGCCGTTTTCGGCCGCGGCCGACAGCAAGGGCGCGGTGGTCACGATCGCCGACATGGCGACGCTCGAGGTCGAGGCCGACGTGGCCGAGTCCTACATCTCCAAGCTCGGCGTGGACCAGCCCTGCGAGATCCAGCTCGATGCGCTGCCCGACACGCGCCTGACGGGAGTGATTTCGCGCATCGTGCCGACCGTCGACCGGTCCAAGGCGACCGTGCTGGTGAAGGTGCGGTTCGTGGATCGCGATTCCCGCGTGCTGCCCGACATGAGCGCCAAGGTGGCCTTCCTGTCCAAGCCCGTGCCGGCGGAGGACAGGAAGCCCGTGGTCGCCGTGCAGCCGGGGGCTATCGTAGAGCGCGATGGCAAGAAGGTGGCGTTCGTGGTCAAGGACGACAAGGTGCGCGCCGCGGCCGTTGTGCCTGGTCGCAAGGTCGGCGAACTGGTCGAGGTGGGCGGGCTCCAGGCCGGGGACAAGGTGGTCCTCAACCCGTCCGCCAAGCTGGCCGACGGCGCGCCGGTGTCGGTCGCCAAGAAATAGCCCGGATGGCCGCGCCGCTCGTCGAGATCCGCCATGTCGTGAAGTCCTACCGGCGCGGCGGCCAGGCAGTGCCGGTGCTCACCGACATCACGCTGGACATCCAGGCCGGTGACTTCACCGCACTGATGGGGCCGTCGGGGTCCGGCAAGAGCACGCTGCTCAACCTGATCGCGGGCATCGACAAGCCCGACAGCGGCGAGCTGCGGGTGGGCGGCCTGGACATCACGCGGCTGGACGAGGCGAGCCTCGCCGACTGGCGCGCGGCGAACGTGGGGTTCATTTTCCAGTTCTACAACCTGATGCCGGTCCTCACCGCGTTCGAGAACGTCGAGCTGCCGCTGATGCTGACCGGCCTCGGCCGCGCGGAGCGCCGCGAACGCGTCGAACTGACGCTGTCGGCGGTCGGGCTTTCCGATCGCGTGAAGCACTACCCGAACGAGCTTTCCGGCGGCCAGCAGCAGCGCGTGGCGATCGCGCGCGCGATCGTCACCGATCCGACGCTGATCGTGGCCGACGAGCCGACGGGCGACCTCGATCGCGTGTCGGCGGCCGAGATCCTGGCGATGCTGCAACGGCTGAACGCGGAACTGGGCAAGACCATCATCATGGTGACGCACGACGCCCATGCGGCGCACGCGGCACGCGCGGTCATCACCCTGGACAAGGGCGAGCTGCAGCAGGACGCGCAGCGCGCGGGCCGGGTCGAGCCGCCCGCCGGGGGATGACATGTTCGTCCTCAGCCTGATCTTCAGGAACGCGTTCCGCCACAAGCTGCGCACGCTGCTGACCATCACGGGGCTGCTGGTCGCCGTGCTCGCGTTCGGGCTGCTGCAGACGGTGGTGGACGCGTGGTACGCGGGCGCCTCGGCCGCCTCGGGCACCCGGCTGATCGCCCGCAATGCGATCTCGCTCGCGTTCTCGCTGCCGGTGAGCTACGAGAACCGCCTGCGCGGCGTGGAGGGCGTAACGCGCGTGGCCCGCTCCAACTGGTTCGGCGGCATCTACCAGGAGCCGAAGAACTTCTTTCCGCAGTTCGCGGTCTCGGACAACTACCTGGACCTGTACCCGGAGTTCCTCCTGCCCGAGGACCAGCGGGCGGCCTACCTGCGCGACCGCAAGGGCGCCCTGGTCGGGCGCCAGCTCGCCGATTCGTTCGGCTTCAAGGTCGGCGACGTGCTGCCCATCCGCGGCACGATTTTCCCGGGGACATGGGAGTTCGTCGTGCGCGGGATCTTCGAGGGTTCCGACAGCACCAAGGTCACGCGCCAGATGCTGTTCCACTGGGACTACCTCAACGAGACCATGCGCAAGACCGCGCCGCGCCGGGCCGACCAGGTCGGCGTGTACATCCTGGGCATCGACGCGATCGAC
>JANNWA010000378.1:0-9785 GCA_031408275.1 Pseudomonadota bacterium | reverse complement strand
CGTCGACGAACATCGTGGGCGCGCCGAACACGCCGCGCTCGACGGCCTCCTGCGTGGCCGCCTTGAGCCGGTCCTTGACCGTCGGGTCGGCGACCAGCGCCATGAAAGCGACTGGGTCGAACCCGGCTTGTGCCAGCACCGCGCCGGCCACCGCCGGGTCGCCCATGTTGCGCTCCTTTTCCCACATGGCCTCGAACATCGCCTTCACGTAGCGCTCGAAGTCCTGCGGCTGACGCATCTGCATTCCGACGGCGCCGCGCATCAGCGTGAGCGTGTTGATGGGAAAGTGGGGGTTGCGCACGTACGGCGCGCCGTATCGCGCGGCCCAGCGCGGCAGGTCCTCGAGCATCCAGCGGCCCTTGGCGGGAATTTCAGCCGGGCTGCGGTTGCTTGCGGCCTGGAACACGCCGCCCAGCAGCATCGGGCGCCAGTCGATCGTGGCGCCGCGCGCGGCGGCGATCTTCGGCAGCTGGTGCCAGGCGAGGTAGCTCGCGGGGCTGCCGAAGTCGAACCAGAACTCTATGGTCTTGCCCATCAGAACGGCTCCATCCAGGGGCGCAGGTCCATTTCGTGGGTCCACGCGCTTTTTTGCTGCGTGTGAAGCTGCCAGTACGCGTCCGCGATTGCGTCGGGGTTCACGATGCCTTCACTGTCTTTCAGCTTGTAGCGCTCGGGGAACGTCTCGCGGATAAAAGCGGTGTCGATCGCGCCATCGATCACGAGGTGGGCCACATGGATGCCTTTGGGCCCCAGCTCGCGCGCCATGCTCTGCGCAAGAGCTCGCAGCGCGTGCTTGGCGCCGGCAAAGGCCGCGAAACCGTCGCGGCCGCGCAGGCTGGCGGTCGCGCCGGTGAAGAAGATCGATCCCCGTTCGCGCGGGAGCAGCACCTTGGCGACCTCTCGCCCCATGAGGAAGCCCGCGAGGGCCGCCATTTCCCACACCTTGGTGTAGACGCGCGTGGTGGTCTCGGTGATGCCGAAGCGCACATTGCCGCCGACGTTGAAAACCGCGACCTCGATCGGCGCGACCTCGCGCTCGATGTGTTCGACGAGCTTAATGACCTCGTCTTCCTTCCTCGCGTCGGAGCCGAACGGCACGGCCTTCCCACCCGCGGCCTCGATTTGCGCAACCAGCGGAGCGAGTTTGTCCGCACTGCGCCGGGTGACGCAGGCGATGTAGCCCTCGCGGGCGAAGCGCCGCGCGATCGCGCCGCCGGTCGCGTCGCCCGCGCCTACGACCAGGATTGCCTTCTTTGCGATCATGTCGTCAGGCCGCCTGGAGTTGGGGGGATTCAATCAGGTGGCGCGCGAGCCGTGCGAACTCGGCGTCGTCGGGCGATGCCAGCGCGAGGCGCTCCGCATCGGGGAGCCTGGCGAAATTGCGCAGGGCCGAGCGCCGGTAGGCCGGGTCGTAATGGTCGTCGAGCAGGCTGCCCACGAGGTCGTGCCACCCGCCGCGCGCCGCCAGGGCCTTCCAGTCCTCGATCACCTTCGCGCCGTAAAGGTTGCGCAGGCAGTCGAGCTGGGTGTACAGGACCCCCGGATCGGCGAAGAAATGCCGGTATTCGTCGGACAGCAACGCAATGCGCGTTTCGCGATCGGCCTCCAGCAGCACGCAGTCGCTCGCCCGCACGGCGTGCATCAGGGCCTCGGGCACCTGCAGCTGGCCGATCTTCTTGGATTCGCCTTCGACATAAACGGGTCGCGAAGCGTTGAACCCGCGCAGCGCGTCCCAGAGCAGGGTCTCGAACCTCTTCTGCGAGGGTTGCGGGCGATCCGGCAGGTTGCCAAGCACGGAGCCGCGATGGGCGGCGAGGTCCTCGAGGTCAAGCACCTGCGCCCCCGCATCCTTCAGCGCGCGCAGCAGCCGGCTCTTGCCGCTGCCCGTGGTTCCGTGGATCACGCGAAACCCGAACTGCAGCGGCAGCGTGGACAGCGTGTCGACGATGAAGTGCCGGTAGGCCTTGTAGCCGCCTTCGATGCTCCAGGCATCCCAGCCGATCTCGCGCAGGATGTGCGCCATGGCGCCGGAGCGCTTGCCGCCGCGCCAGCAGTAGACCAGCGGTTTCCACTCGCGCGGCATGGCCGCGAACTTTTCCTCGAGGTGCCGGCCGATGTTCTTCGCCACCAGCGCGGCGCCGAGTTTCTTGGCGTCGAAAGGGGACACCTGCTTGTACAGGGTGCCGACCCGCGCGCGCTCCTCGTCATCCAGCACCGGAGCGGAAATCGCGCCCGGCACGTGGTCCTCGGCGAATTCGGCGGGGGAGCGCACGTCGATGATCGCGTCGAACCGCGCCAGGACTTCGGCGGTGATCGGGACCATGGGTTTCGGCGCGGGCTTCACCGGGCCATTTTACGCCAGCGGCCCTAGGGCCTCAGCATGGGCTTGAGGGCTTTCCAGACGTTGTCGAGCAGCAGCGGCTGGGCCTCGGCCGTGGGGTGCAGGTTGTCGGGCTGGTAGTAGTCGCGCCGGTCCGCGAAGCCCTCGAACAGGAAGGGCACCAGGCCGGTCTTGTACTCCTTCGCCAGCTCCGTGTACGTGGCCTCGAACGCGCGCGTGTAGTCCGCGCCGTAATTGGGCGGCATGCGGACGCCCACCAGCAGGACCCGCGATTTCGCGGCCCGGGCCTCCTGGATCATCGCGGCGAGGTTCCTGCGCATCTCGGCCACCGGGAGGCCGCGCAGTCCGTCGTTCGCGCCGAGTTCTATGACGGTGATCGACGGTTTGTGCCGTTCGAGAACTTTCTTCATTCGCGACAGTCCACCACTGGTGGTTTCGCCGCTGATGCTCGCGTTGGCAACGCTATAATCGGGTTTCTCGCGCTTGAGGCGCGCCTCGAGCAGCGCCACCCAGCCGCGCTCCTGGGCAATGCCGTAGGCCGCGGACAGGCTGTCACCGTAAACCAGGATGGTTCCCGCGGCTGCCGCGGGCGCCCAAAACAAGCACACGACGATGAACAGTCGCACAACGGATCCAAACATGGCAACGCAAGTGGCGGTTCTTTCGGCGCGGGGCATAGGCAAGACGGTCAAAAGTGGCATCAGCGATCTCGTCATTTTGCAGGATATCGACCTCGAGGTCATATCCGGCGAGGCGGTGGCGATCGTGGGGGCCTCGGGTTCCGGCAAATCCACGCTGCTGGCCATCCTCGCGGGGTTGGACACGCCGACCGTGGGATCGGTTCACCTCGACGGGAGCGACATCTTCGCGCTCGACGAGGATGCCCGCGCCGAACTGCGCGGCCGCGCGGTCGGGTTCGTGTTCCAGTCGTTCCAGCTGTTGCCCGCCCTCTCGGCGCTTGAAAACGTCATGCTGCCCCTGGAACTCGCCAGCCGGCCCGATGCCCAGGCGCAGGCCAAAGCGATGCTCGAGCGTGTGGGGCTTGGCGAGCGGCTCGGCCACTATCCCAAGCATCTTTCGGGCGGCGAGCAGCAACGCGTGGCCCTGGCCCGGGCGTTCGTGGTGCAGCCCCGCGTGCTGATGGCAGACGAGCCCACGGGAAGCCTCGATGCCGCTTCGGGCGAGTCCGTGATCCAGCTTATGTTCGAGCTCAATGCCCAGGCCGGCACCACGCTCGTGATGGTTACGCACGACGAGCAGCTGGCGCAGCGCTGCGGCCGCATCGTGCGTCTGGCCGGCGGAAAAGTCGCCTCATGACCACGGTGCGACTTGCGCTGCGCATGCTGGCCCGCGATTGGCGCGCCGGCGAGTTGCGCGTGCTGGCCCTCGCGCTGCTGATCGCGGTGGCGAGCGTCACGAGCGTGTCGTTCTTCGCCGATCGCGTGCGGCAGGGCCTCAACCGCGAGGCGCACCAGTTGCTGGGCGGGGACCTGCTCATGGCGGGCGACCAGTCCTGGAAGCCCGAGGTCATCGCCGAGATCCGGCGGCGCGGCCTCGCGGTGGCGCAGAGCACGAATTTCATCAGCATGGCGCAGTCCGTAACCGCGGACGGCCCGGCGGGTCAGGCTTCGAAGAGCCTGCTGACCGGCGCCAAGGCCGTGACGGCGTCCTACCCGCTGCGGGGCAAGCTGCGCATCGCGCCCCGCCTGAACGCGCCGGACGCGATCGCCACGAGCGGGCCCAAGCCCGGCACGGTCTGGCTGGACGAGCGGCTCACCTCGGCGCTCGCGGCCAATGTGGGCAGCAAGGTGAAGCTCGGCAACGCGCAGTTCGAGGTCGCGGCCGTGCTTACGCTGGAGCCCGACCGCGGCGCGAATTTCTTCAACATCGCGCCGCGCCTCATGATGGCCGAGAGCGATGTCGCCGCGACGGGCCTGATCCAGACCGGCAGCCGCGTGACCTACCAGGTGCTCGTGGCCGGGGAGCGCAAGGACGTCGACGCGTTCGAAGCGTGGGCGAAGCCGCGCCTCGAGCGCGGGCAGCGCATCGAGAGTCTCGAGAACGCGCGCCCCGAGGTCCGCGCTTCGCTCGATCGCGCGCAGAGTTTTCTCGGGCTGACCGCGTTGCTTGCTGCGATCCTCGCGGGCGTCGCCATCGCGCTGGCCACCCGCAGGTTCGTCGAGCGCCACCTTGACGGCTGCGCGGTGATGCGGTGCCTGGGCGCCACGCAGTCGCGGCTCATGGCGCTGTATTCGACTGAATTCCTGATGCTGGGCGTCACCGCTTGCGTGGCGGGGTGCCTGGCCGGGTTCGCCGCGCAGGCCCTGATCGCCTATTGGCTCTCGAGCATCATCCAGGCCGAGCTTCCCAACCCCACCGCGATTCCGGCGCTGCAGGGCGGTCTCGTCGGCCTGACCCTGCTGCTGGGGTTCGCGCTGCCGCCGCTCCTGCAACTGCGCAACGTGCCCGCCGTGCGCGTGATCCGCCGGGAAGCCGGCGCGCCCAAAGGGGGCGCGGTGGTTGCGTATGTGCTCGGGTTCGTCACGCTGGTTGGTTTGCTGCTCTGGCAGTCGGGCGACCTCAAACTCGGCATGACCGTGGTCGGCGGTTTCAGCGCGGCGGTGCTGGTTTTCATCGGCATCGCATGGGCCGCTTTGCGGGCCGCGAGTTCGGCGGCATCCATGCGTTTTTTCGGGGCCGCGAGCCCGGCGGTGCGGTACGGCCTGGCCAACCTGCGCCGCCATTCCAGGTCGAATGCCATCCAGGTGGCGAGCCTTGCACTGGGGCTTACGGCGATTCTTCTCCTCACGATCACGCGCGCGGACCTGATCAACGCGTGGCGCCAGGCGGCGCCGCCGGACGCGCCGAACCGCTTCCTGATCGGCATCCAGCCCGAGCAACTCAAGCCCGTGCAGGAGTTCTTCCGCTCGGCGGGCATGCCGCTGCCCGACGTCTATCCGATGATCCGCGGTCGCCTGACGGCGGTAAACGATCGTCCCGTCAGCGAAAAGGACTATCCCGAGGAGCGCGCGAAGCGCCTGGTCGAACGCGAGTTCAACCTTTCGTACATGGACAAGCTTCCCGGCCACAACCAGGTCTCCGCGGGGCGCTGGTTCGATCCGCGCAACCGCACCGAAGGCGAGGCCTCGGTGGAAGAAGGCATTGCGAAGACGCTCGGCCTCAAGATGGGCGACCGGCTGACTTACAACGCGGCGGGCGAAGTGTTCACGGCGCGCGTCACCTCGCTGAGGAAGCTCAAGTGGGATTCGATGAAGGTGAACTTCTTCGTCGTCACGCCGCCCTGGGTGCTCGAGAAGGCGCCGACCAGCTACATCACGGCGTTCCGGCTGGAGGCGGGCTCCGAGCCCGTGCTCGACCGCATGGTGGCGGCCTTCCCCAACCTCACGGTGGTGGATATCAGCGCGGCGCTCAAGCAGGCGCAGGGCATCATCGACCAGGTGATCCTCGCTGTGCAGTTCGTGTTCCTGTTCGCGCTCGGCGCGGGCCTGCTGGTGCTGTATTCGGCTCTGGTGGCCACCGAGGACGAGCGCCGGCGCGAGTCCGCGATCATGCGCGCCTTCGGCGCCTCGGCGGCGCAGGTCTCGGGCAGCCAGCGCGCGGAGTTCCTCGTCATGGGCGCGGTGGCCGGGCTGCTCGCCACGGTGGCGGCGTCGGTGATCAGCACGCTGCTCGCACAGCGCGTGTTCCAGCTCGAGCTGCCGGTCAATTACGCCCTGTGGGTCTACGGGCCGCTCGCGGGGGTCGCGCTGCTATCGCTCAACGCGTGGTTGTCGGCGCGCAAGGTGCTTACCGCGTCGCCCGCGCTGACGCTCAGGGAAGGCTAGGCGGTGTACCTGCGCCACCGGGAAAGGCATCGCACCGGCAGCATCGGCTGGCTGCGCGCCGCGGTGCTCGGTGCCAACGACGGTATCGTATCCACGGCGAGCCTCGTGCTCGGCGTTGCGGCGGCGCATGCTTCGCATGCCGATGTGATGGTCGCGGGCGTGGCCGGGCTGGTAGCCGGTTCGATGTCCATGGCGGCTGGCGAATACGTGTCGGTGCGCTCGCAGGCGGACTCCGAGGAGGCCGCGCTTACTCTGGAGAAACGGGAGCTCGCCACCGACAGCGAGGGCGAGCACAAGGAGCTGCAGGCAATCTACGAGCAACGCGGGCTCGATCCCGAACTCGCGCGGCAGGTAGCCGAACAACTGATGCTGCACGATGCGCTCGGGGCGCACGCACGCGACGAGCTCGGGCTGTCGGACCTGCTCGGGGCGCGCCCCATCCAGGCGGCGCTTACGTCCGCAGCGAGCTTTGCAATCGGGGCCGCCATGCCGCTCGCGGCGGCTGCCCTGGTGCCGGACCGCATGCTGATCGGCGTGGTATCGGCCACCTCGCTCGTGTTCCTCGCTGTCCTCGGAGGTTTGGCGGCGAAAGTGGGCGGGGCGCCCGTGGGAAAGGCCGCACTGCGCGTGACGTTCTGGGGCGCGCTCGCCATGGCGATCACCGCGGGGGTCGGCGCGCTGTTCGGGGCGGCGGTGTGAAGGCCACGCCTTACGAGCAGCTCGGAAAATCGGGGTCGGAGTCGCTTTTTGGAGGCGGTGCCATGGCAAGAAAACTCGTCGACCTGTCCATCCATGCTTTCCGCACAAGATCCGCGGCGCCTCGGCGGGATGGACGCGGGTGGTGGCGATCTTCGGCGATCGGATGTCGGCCTGACGCGGCTTATCCAGCCTTCAGTTGCTCCCGAATTGGGAGCATGGTAAAGTTCCGGCATGCGGATCATCGCGCTCGCCACCCTGCGGGATTTCTGGAAGAAGCACACCGACGCCGAAATCCCATTGCGTTCCTGGTACGCGTTGGCAAGCCGTGCGGACTGGCGGCGGCCGGCGGACGTGAAGGCGGCTTACGGGAACGCAAGCGTGGTCGCGAACAACCGCATAGTGTTCAACGTCAAGGGCAACGACTATCGTCTGGTTGCGGCGATGCACTACAACCGGGGATTCCTGTTCATCCGGTTCGTGGGCACGCACGGTGAGTACGACAAGATCGATGCCGGAACCATTTGAAGGGGCTGAGATGACACTGCGTCCGATCCGAACCAAACGCGAGCATCAGGCTGCGCTCAAGGAAATCGAAGCGCTCTGGGATGCGCCCCTCGGTTCACCCAAAGGCGATCGCCTCGAAGTGCTTACGCTACTGGTGGAGGCTTATGAGCGGGAGCACTACCCGATCGAAGCACCTGATCCGATAGACTTTCTCTTTCACGTCATGGAAGCGCGCGGTTTGGCGCGGAAGGATCTGGAACCGCACATCGGATCGCGCGCGAGGGTCGCGGAGGTTCTGAACCGCGTTCGCCCGCTTACTCTGGAGATGATTCGCAAGCTCTCGTCGGCATTGGATCTGCCGGCGGATGTCCTGATTCGGGGATATGAATTGAAGCGCGCAGCTTAGAAGTTGGCCTCCTGAATTCAAGACATTCACATCGTAGTCTCCAGTTCTGGAGCCGTCTCCAGGTCAGTTTGAATACCTGAATAAGTATAAGCAATGGATTTGGCCGCGCCCTTATCTGCGGCAGCTACAATAGCGCATGCCCGTATCCGTCCTCATCGCAGTCCTCGTCCTTGCCCTGTTCGTGGCGCTCGCCGCGAGCATCCTCGGGATTTTCGCCCTGCGCAGCACGAAGGAAAGCGCGGACGCCGCGCCGGCCCTGCGCGAGGAGTTCGACCGCAGCCGCGCGGAGTCGCAGGCCACGGCCAAGGAACTGCGCGGCGAGCTGTCCGAGAGCGTCACGCGCATGAGCCAGCAAGTGGCCGGGCAGATGACCCAGATCGCCACGGTGCAGAACAATCAGATCGACGCGTTCTCCCGGCAATTGGTCGAACTCACTACCGCCAACGAGCGCCGCCTGCAGGAATTGCGCGAGACGGTGGACAAGAAGCTCGGCGAAGCCAAGGAGGACGCGCGCCTAGGCCGCGACGAGAGCGCGGGGACATTGAAGCGCTTCTCCGAGAGCCTCAACCAGCAGCTGGCCGCGGTGCAGGAGGCGAGCGACAAGCGCCTCACCGAGATGCGCCAGATGGTCGAGGCGCGGCTGGAGGCGATCCAGAAGGACAACGGCGAAAAGCTCGAGAAGATGCGGGCTACTGTCGACGAGAAGCTGCACGCCACGCTGGAGCAGCGCCTCGGCGAAGCGTTCAAGACGGTGAGCGACCAGCTCGACAAGGTGCACGTGGGACTGGGCGAGATGCAGTCGCTGGCGGCCGGCGTCGGTGACCTCAAGCGCGTGCTGACCAACGTGAAGACGCGCGGCACCTGGGGCGAGGTCCAGCTGGAGAACCTCCTCGACCAGATCCTCACCAAGGAACAGTACGGCAAGAACGTGGAAACGCGGCCGGGTTCCGGGGAGCGCGTGGAAATCGCCATCCGCCTGCCGGGGCGACAGGGCGAAGGGCAGGTGTGGCTGCCGATCGATTCCAAGTTCCCGGTGGAGGACTACGACCGGCTGCTCGCGGCCCAGGATGCCGGCGATATCGCCGGCATGGACGCCGCTTCAAAGGCGATCGAAACCCGCCTCAAGCTCGAAGCGAAGTCGATTCGCGACAAGTACATCGAATCGCCGCACACCACGGATTTCGCGCTGCTGTTCCTGCCGACCGAAGGCCTGTACGCCGAGGCGCTGCGGCGGCCGGGGCTTTCGGACCTCCTGCAACGCGACTACCGCGTGACGATTGCGGGCCCGACCACGCTGACCGCGCTGCTCAACAGCCTGCAGATGGGCTTCCGCACTCTGGCGATCGAAAAGCGCTCCTCCGAAGTCTGGCAGGTGCTCGGCGCGGTCAAGACCGAATTCGGGAAATTCGGGGACGTGCTGGCCAAGACCAAGGAGCAGCTCCAGCGGGCGGCCGATACGATCGACAAAGCCGAAGTCCGGACGCGCCAGATTTCGCGCAGGCTGAAAGACGTGGAAGCGATGCCTGAAGCGCACGCGCAGGGCTTGCTGGGCGCAGGCACCGAGCCTGCAAATGACACGACAGACGAACCCGGAGAAACCTGAAATGGACACCGCATTCTGGTCCGCGACCAAGCTCATCCGCGCGCTCAGGGCCAAGAAGCTCGGCGCACTGGAACTCCTCGATCTCTACGCCGCGCGCATCGCGAAGCACGACACGGCGCTGAACTCACTGCCGGTGCTGGACATGAAAGTCGCCCGCAAGCGCGCGAAGGCGTACGACCGCAAAGGCGCCAAGATTGGGCCGCTGGCCGGCCTGCCCATGACCGTCAAGGAATCGTTCGACCTCGAGGGCCATCCCACGACCTGGGGCCTCGCGGAATACTGCACTACGCCGGCCCGATCGAATGCGGATGCCGTGCAGCGCTTCCTCAATGCGGGCGGCAATGTGTTCGGCAAGTCCAACGTGCCCACGCTGCTGGCCGACTGGGA
>JANNWA010000377.1:0-6719 GCA_031408275.1 Pseudomonadota bacterium | reverse complement strand
GGCCAGGATCTGGCAGGGGTGGTATTCGTTCGTGAGGCCGTTGATCACCGGCACGCGGGAATTCGCAGCGAAGCGCTCGACGATGTCCTGCTCGAAAGTGCGGATCATGACGAGGTCGCACATGCGTGATATCACCTGCGCTGCGTCTTCGACCGGCTCGCCGCGGCCGAGCTGGGAATCGCGCGTGGACAGGAAGATCGCCGCGCCGCCGAGCTGGTGCATGCCGGCCTCGAACGACAGGCGCGTGCGCGTCGACTGCTTCTCGAAGATCATCACCAGCGTGCGGTCCTCGAGCGGCCAGAAGCGCTCGTAGCGCTTGAACTTGTCCTTGATCCAGCGGGTGCGCCCGAAGATGTGCTGCAGATCCTCGCGCGCCAGGTCGCGGAACTGCAGGAAGTGCCGGATGGAGGCGGCCGGCGGCATGGTCAGCCTGCCGCCTTCAGGCCTGATGCGGCCGCCGGCGCAGCCGCCGCGGGCCGGGCCAGGAATGCCTTCACGACGGGTACGAGCAGGTCCACCAGCTGGCGGCCCTCGGCCTCGGTCATGACGAGCGGCGGCACCAGCCGGATCACGCTGTCGGCGGTTACGTTAAGGACGAGGCCGCTCTCGAGCGACATGGTGACGATGTCACCGCAGGGCCGGTCGAGCTCCACGCCGATCATCATGCCCATGCCGCGCACTTCGACATAGCCCGTCGTGCCCGCCAGACCTTGCGCGATGCCATCGCGGATCAGGCGGCCTACCCTGGTCGCATTGGCGAGGAGCTTTTCGTCCTTCATCGCGTCGATGGTCGCCACGACCGCCGTGGAGGCGAGCGGATTGCCGCCGAACGTCGAGCCGTGCTTGCCGGGGCTGAACACGCCCCGGGCGCGATTGCCGGTGACGCAGGCGCCCACCGCGACGCCGCCGCCGAGCCCCTTGGCGAGCGACACCACGTCGGGCGAGATGCCCGCGTGCTGGTACACGAACCACTGCCCGGTGCGCCCGAGGCCGCACTGGACCTCGTCGGCCATGAACAGCCACTCGTTCTTGTCGCAGATTTCCTTGAGGCTGCGCAGGTACTCCATGCGCGACACGTGGATGCCACCTTCGCCCTGGATCGGCTCGATCAGCACCGCGACCACGTTCTTGTTGTGCGCGGCGATCGAGCGCACCGCTTCGATGTCGTCGAGCGGCACGCGCACGAAACCCGATACCAGCGGCTCGAAGCCCGCCTGCACCTTGCGGCTGCCGGTGGCCGAAAGCGTGGCGAGCGTGCGCCCGTGGAAGGCTTTTTCGAACACGATGATCTCGGGCCTTTCCACGCCGCGCTTGTGGCCGTACAGCCGCGCGACCTTGATCGCCGCCTCGTTGGCCTCGCAGCCCGAGTTGCAGAAGAACACCTCGTCCAGGCCGGTGATTTCCGCGATGCAGTCGGCGGCGGCTTCCTGGTCGGGAACCTCGAACAGGTTCGAGGTATGCGTGACGCCGGTCGCGATCCGCGCGTTGAGCGCCTTCACGAACGCGGGGTGCCCGTACCCGAGCGTGTTCACCGCGATGCCGGCCAGGGCGTCGAGATACTTCTTGCCGGATTGGTCCCAGAGCCAGACGCCCTCGCCACGGACGAAGGCCACCGGAAGGCGTGCATACGTATTCATTACATGGGACATGGGAGGGTCTCCAAATGCAAAAACGGCGGGCTCGGCCGCCGTTTAAATGATGTTATCACAGTATAATTTCAGTTACTTGACTGCGGTTCCTTCCCATGCCCGACCTACCCGTCGAGTTCGTCATCCAGGGCACCACCGAAGACGGAAAGCCGTTTCGGCCCAGCGATTGGGCGGAGCGGCTGTGCGGCGTGATGTCGGCGTTCGGCAGCGACCACCACCTGTCCTATTCGCCGTATGTGCACCCGATCACCTCGAACGGCATTCGCTGCGTGGTGGTCGACACCCGGCTCGAGGAGGTCGAGCCCATGGCTTTCCGGTTCCTGCTCAGTTTCGCCAAGGACAACGAGCTGAAGGTGCGTCCCGGCCGCCCGCCCGAGCGCACGAAACTTGCGGAACTGGGGCGCACCGCCACTGGCGATGCCTGACACTCCCCACGAAGCCCCCGGGGGGTGCGGGGGGAGTGGGAGGGCCCCGCAACGCGGGAGGGGCCTTCTCCCCCTGCTCCTATTTTTCCAGCGACTTGACGGCCTGGGCCAGGCGCGACTTGTGGCGCGCGGCGGAGTTGCGGTGGATCACGCCTTTGGCGGCGGTACGGTCGATCTTGCTCATCGAGGCGGTCAGGGCGGCGGCGGCGCCGGCCTTGTCGCCCGAAGAAACAGCCTTCTTGACGGCCTTGATCGCGGTGCGCATGGTCGAGGTCATGCTCGCGTTGCGCTGGCGGCGGATTTCGGAAGTGCGGGCGCTTTTGCGCGAGGAGGCGGTGTTGGCCATGGGTTCGAACCGGTTTCGGAAAAGGCGCGCATTCTAGCGGTTAAGCCCCCGACGGGCAAGGCATTTTCGCCCGCGCCCGGCTGTCGGCGGCCGAGGGGGCGGGCATGAACCTGCTGCGCGCGCTGGCGACCGTCAGCAGCATGACGCTGCTGTCGCGGATTCTGGGCTACGCGCGGGACGCGATCATCGCCCGGGCGTTCGGGGCGAGCATGGCCACCGACGCGTTTATCGTCGCTTTCCGGCTGCCTAACCTGCTCAGGCGGATGTTCGCGGAGGGCGCGTTTTCACAGGCGTTCGTGCCGATCCTGTCGGAGTACAAGAACCGCCAGACCCCGGAGGAAACCCGCGAACTGGTCGACTGCGTCGCGACCGCCCTCGGCCTGGCGCTGGTCGTGGTCACCGCCCTGGGGGTCGCCCTGGCGCCGGTGATCGTCTACGTCTCGGCGCCGGGATTTGCCGCCGACCCGGCCAAGTTCGAACTGACGGTCGACCTGCTGCGGGTGACCTTTCCGTACCTCCTTTTCATATCGCTCGTGGCGCTGGCCGCCGGCGTGCTCAATACGCACAACCGCTTCGCGCTGCCGGCCTTCACGCCGGTGATGCTGAACGTCTCCTTCATCGTGGGCGCAGCCTTTTTCGCGCCGTATTTCGATCCCCCGGTGAAGGTGCTCGCGTGGGCGGTGTTCGTTGGCGGCGCGCTGCAACTCGCGCTGCAGGCGCCGTTCCTGGCAAGGCTCGGCCTCCTGCCGCGCTGGAAGCTGAACCTGCGGCATCCGGGGGTCGGCCGCATCCTCAAGCTGATGCTGCCCGCGCTGTTCGGCGTGTCGGTCAGCCAGATTTCTCTCGTGATCAACACGATCTTCGCCTCCTTCCTCGTCACCGGCAGCGTGTCATGGCTGTACTACGCCGACCGGCTGATGGAGTTTCCCGCGGGCATGCTGGGCGTGGCGCTCGGCACCATCCTGTTGCCGAGCCTGTCCAAGTACCACGCCGACGCGAAGCCCGAGGAGTACTCCAAGCTGCTCGACTGGGGCCTGCGCGTCACGCTGCTGCTCGCGCTGCCGGCCGCCGCTGCGCTTGCCGTGCTGTCGATCCCGCTGATCACGGCCCTCTTCCATTACGGGCGCTTCGATGCCAATGACGTATGGATGACACGGCAGGCGCTGGTCGCCTACAGCGCGGGGCTGGTCGGGATGATCCTGGTCAAGATCCTCGCGCCCGGGTTCTACGCGCGGCAGAATGTGATCACGCCGGTGAAGATCGGCGTGTTTACGCTGGTGGCAACGCAACTCATGAACCTTGCCTTCGTCTGGCCGCTCAAGCACGCCGGCCTCGCCCTCGCCATCGGCCTGGGGGCATGCCTCAACGCGGGCCTGCTTTACGCGAAGCTCAGGCAGCATCGCATCTATGCCCCGCAGCCGGGCTGGGGCGCCTTCGCGCTCAAGGTGTTTGCGGCAGTGGCCGCGATGGCCGCGGCGCTCTGGTTTGCGATGGGCGCCGATGCCTGGTGGCTCGCCGCGCACTGGACGATGCGATTGCCGGCGCTGGGCGCGCTGGTGGCGCTCGGCATGCTGGTCTACGCCGCGTGCCTCGCTGCGTTCGGGTTTCGGTTGCGCGATTTCTCGCGCCGCGGCGTGGAGTAGGCAATGGCCGGGCCCGACCAGTTCGCGGACCTGCTTGCCGGCGACGGGGATGGCTTCAGCCTCGCCGAGGCGTGCCTGCTGATCGCCGCGGACGCGTATCCCGGCCTGGACGTGAACCGCTACCTCGCCGAGATCGAGCGCATGGCGGCGCGCCTGCGCGGCCGGCTGCCGCCAGACGCCGACGCCGAGCAGAAAGTCATCGCGCTGAACCAGTTCCTGTTCCAGGACCTCGGCTTTCACGGCAACGCGGACGACTACTACGACCCGCGCAACAGCTTTCTCAACGACGTGATCGAGCGCCGTCGCGGGATCCCGATCTCCCTGTGCGTCCTGTACATGGAGGTCGGCCGCAAGATCGGGCTGCCGCTGGCAGGCGTGTCCTTCCCGGGGCATTTCCTGGTGCGCCTGTCCTTGCGCGGGAGCGCCCTGTTCCTCGATCCGTTCTCGGGCGGGGAGCCGCTGTCGGAGAAGGACCTGCGCAAGCTGCTCAAGCGCGTCATCGCCGGCAGCGGGAGCGCCGGGCTGCGCTCGGCGTCCGAGGTCGCGGCCGAACTGCCGCTGGACCAGTTCCTCGAGCCCGCCGGGCCGCGCCAGATCCTCGCCCGCGTGCTGCGCAACCTCAAGAACATCTATCGCGAAAAGGATGATCCGCCGCGGCTGCTGCAGGTCATCAACCGGATGATCACCGTCGCGCCGGATGCGCACAGCGAGTTGCGCGACCGCGGATTGCTCTATCACCGCATGGAAGCGTTTCGCGCGGCGCTCAAGGACCTTAACGACTACCTGGAGCGCGAGCCCGAGGCCGCTGACGCCGACGAGGTCCGCGCGCGGGTCGTCGATCTCACCGCGCTTTGCGCGCGCCTGAATTAGGCAGTGCGGGGCTGTCCGATGCCGGCATCAGCGCGCATCTGCAATGCGCGCTTCTGCACGCTGGCGTAGAGCGCCGGTTTGTAACCGAGCGCGAAGAACACTTCCGCGCACAGGAATATCGGCGCGACGAAAACCTGGAACAGGTTGTCCACCAGTGCCGGCTTCCTGCCCTCGAACACGTGCCCGAGCAACTGCACTACCCAGCCGCCGGCAAAGAGGAGCAGGAACCAGGCGGCGCCCTCCTTCAGCGGCAGTCCGGCAATGGTTTCGGCCAGGTAAAGCAACGCCGCGAACACCGCGACCATCGCGAGGCCGAGCGGGAGGTCCAGGAACAGGTAATAGGCGAGTACGACCGCCGTCAGCACCATCGCTGCGCTGACCGCCGTGCCGCCGAAGTCGAGCCGGGCCCAGGCGAGGGCGACCATGACGCCGACGATGATCGCCGGGACGCCGATGAAGTGGGTGAGCTTGTTGCGCGCGTCCTGGTGGTAGGCCGCGTAGAAGGACATCTGGTCTTCGAGTGTCTTCACGTCTTTTTCCTCCGCTGGGCAGGGTCGGGATAGAGGTGAAATCCGCTATAATTCATAATTTTACAGCGCCTCTGCATGCTCGTCACGCATGGACATATCCCCGCCGTAAAGGCAGCCGCAGCGGATGCCGCAACGCGTCCGGGCCGCCTCGCGGTCACGATCGGCAATTTCGACGGGGTGCATACCGGGCATCGCACCATGCTCGAACGGGTAAAGCGCAAGGCAGCGGAACTCGGGGTGCCCTCGTGCGTGCTGACATTCGAGCCGCATCCGCGGGAGTTGTTTACTCCCCAGAGCGCGCCTGCGCGGCTGACGCGGCTGGCCGCGAAGCTCGAGGTCCTGCGCGACGCCGGGGTGGACAGGGTCCACGTGGCGCGGTTCGACCGGAAGTTCTCGGCGCAGCCGCCGGAGCGTTTCATCGACGACGTCCTGGTGCGCGGCCTCGCGTGTGCATGGTTGCTGGTCGGGCGGGATTTCCGCTTCGGCGCGAAGCGGTTGGGCGATTTCGCGATGCTTGAGGAGGCCGCGTTGCGCGAAGGGTTCCTGCTGGAAGCTATGCCGGAGGTAACGCACGACGGCGAGCGCATTTCGAGTTCGGGCGTGCGCGCGGCGCTGGAGCAGGGCGACCTCGAAGGGGCCGCCGCGCTGCTCGGGCGGCCGTACTCGATCGCGGGGCGGGTGGCGCACGGCGATAAGCTCGGGCGCGAGCTCGGGTTCGCCACGGCGAACATCCGCCTGCCGCAGAAGCCTCCGCTCGCAGGAATCTTCGTGGTCGAGGTGCTGGGCGTGAACGAAGTGCATGCACCGGGTTCGCCCGCGAGGCCGTGGCCCGGCGTGGCGAGCATCGGGGTGCGGCCCACGGTCAAGGAAGACGCGGTGCCGCTGCTGGAAGCGCACTTGTTCGATTT
Organism: Pseudomonadota bacterium; assembly: GCA_031408275.1. Lineage (GTDB taxonomy): Bacteria > Pseudomonadota > Gammaproteobacteria > Burkholderiales > SG8-39 > SZAS-79. The sequence goes on along the minus strand of JANNWA010000377.1, from coordinate 348 downwards.
CGACGCGAACCTGTACGGGCGGCGCATCGAGGTGAAGTTCCTGCACAAGCTGCGCGACGAGGCGAAGTATCCCGACCTCGACACGCTTAAAGACGCGATCGCGCGCGACGCCGCCGACGCAAGGGATTTTTTTGCTGCGAAGAACCATGGCTGACTACAAGAAGACACTGAACCTGCCCGACACGCCTTTCCCGATGAAGGGCGACCTCGCCAGGCGCGAGCCGCTCTGGGTCGGGCAATGGCAGGACAAGGGGCTCTACAAGCGCCTGAGGGACGTATGCCGTGGGCGGCCGCGCTTCATCCTGCACGACGGGCCACCGTACGCCAACGGCGACATCCACATCGGCC
>JANNWA010000376.1:0-2744 GCA_031408275.1 Pseudomonadota bacterium | reverse complement strand
CCTTAACGTGTTGAGGATCTCACCTTCCCGCGTCACGAACGACACCAGTATCTGGTCCTGCGACATGCCCGAGGCGAACGAGAGGTATAGCGCGTCCAAGCGCATCCGGATGCGGTGCGCGACGAAGACGTTCTGCGTGCTGCGGTAGGAAGCGTAGCCCGTGAACTCGCTGAAAGGGCCCTCGGGCTCGTGCACGTTGGCGAGGATCTCCCCTTCGATGATGATCTCGGCGCCGGCGGGCACCTCGAGGTCCTGGACGCCGGTCTTTGCCAGGCGGTACGGCTCGCCGAACAGTCCGCCGATGATCTCGAATTTGCGCACGTTGGGCGGGTAGGCGAACACCATCGAGCCCATGTAGTGCAGCGGGTGGATGCCCAGCGTAATCGCCGCGGGCAGCGACTCGCCCTTGGCCTCCGCCCTGCGGTGGAATTCGTACATGCGGCGGCGCGAATGCAGGCTTACGCCGAGGCGGTTTTTCCCGGTGAGCATGAAGCGGTGAAAGCCCGTGGTGTCGACCCCCGTGAGTGGGTCGCGCGCCGTGAGCTGGCCGGCGGTGACGTACGGCGCGGCATCGACCGAGAAGTGCGTGGGGATCGGCAGTTTGGTGAGGTCCACCTGGTCGCCCTCGAGCACCACCTCGTTCCAGGGCGCGTCCTTGACGACCTCGCAGGGGATGTATTTCTGGCAGCGCTCGCGGAACGCGCTCGGCAGGTCCGGTTGCGGTACGCCGAGGCACGCGGCGAGGAGCTTCCTGTTGCCTGCGATGTTGGTCACCACGGGCATGGTGTGGCCCTCGACGTTCTCGTAGACCACGACCGGGCTTTTGCCGGCGTGCTCGAGTTCGAAGATGATCGAGGTCATGTCCAGCTGGGTGCTCACGGGCACCTTGATGCGCAGGAACTCCTCGGGGTAGTCGCGCTCCACCATCTCGAGGAAGCCGCGCATGCTTTGCGGGTCGGTCATGTGCATTCCTATTCTGGTTTGATGCCGGCGTCCTGGATGATCTTCGCCCAGCGCGCGAGGTCGTTCTTGATCGTCGCGCGAAACTGCTCGGACGTGTCGCCGATCGTGTTGGAGCCGATGTCGAACATCTTCTTGCGGAACGCGGGTTCCTTGGCGATGGCCTGCACGGTCTCGGAGAGCTTCGCGACGATCTCCGGCGGGGTTTTGCCCGGCGCCACCAGGCCGTTCCAGGGGCCGACGTCGTAGCCCGGCAGTCCTGACTCGGCGATGGTGGGCAGGTCGGGCGCCTGCTCCACGCGCCGGGCACTGGTTACGGCGATCCCGCGCAGCTTGCCCGAGCGCACTTGCGGCAACGCGTCCGACAGGTTGGCGAACATCATCTGCACATCCCCCGCCAGCAGCGCGGCGATGGCGGGCGGCCCGCCGCGGAAGGCCACGTGCACCAGCTTCGTGCCGGTCATGCTGCCGAACACCTCGCCCGACAGGTGGGTGGTGCCGCTCACACCGGAGGAGCCGAAGTTGAGCTTGCCCGGGTTGGCTTTGGCGTAATTGATGAGTTCCGGCACCGATTTCACCGGCAGGTTCGGGTTGACCATCAACAAGAGGGCATTGTTGGCCACATTGCTGATCGGCGCGAGGTCGGCCACTGGGTCGAAGCCCGGCGATTTGAGCAGGCTGGGCGAGATCGTGTGCGGCCCGAGGGACGACATGAGCAGCGTATAGCCGTCGGGTGCGGCCTTGGCGGTGAACTCGGTGGCCACCACGCCGCCCGCCCCGGGCTTGTTCTCGACGATCACGGGCTGGCCGAGGATCGCCTGCATACGCTCGGCGAGCGTGCGGCTGACGATGTCGGTGTTCCCGCCTGCGGCGAAGCCCACGAGGATGCGGATGGGTTTGTTGGGGAAGGGGGATTGGGCGTGGGCCGGCAGGGTGAAGGCGGCGGCGAGGAGCAGCAGGGCGGCGAGCTTGCGTTTCATGGCGGATTCCCTCTCATGGTTTTATGCCGGGAGTTCTAGCAATCGCTGTGCCACCGGCCGCCTGTTTCAGAGCGTCGGGTCGCTGGGTGAGATACCAATCGAGGATCTGCTCGCCGTTCCAGTGCAGCACGCCCGGCATCCGGTTGATGCGCTCGTAGACCTCTTCGAGGTACTTGATGCGAAACGGCTGGCCGCTGATGTAGGGGTGGATTGCGATCGCGAGTATCTTCGGGCGCTCGGCGCCCTCCTCGTAATACCGCTCGAACGAGTCCATGCACTTCTGAGTCCAGTAGGCGGCCTCGTGGTGCTGCACGGCCATCACCGGGATGTCGTTGGTCTCCACTGAGTAGGGAATCGTCACCAGCGGGCCGTTGTCGGTATGGATGGTGGTGGGCTCGTCGTCGTACACCCAGTCGCCGATGTACTTGATGCCGGCCGCGGCCAGCAGCTCGGGCGTCTCCAGGGTCTGCGTGAGGCCGGGCCCGAGCCAGCCCACCGGGCGCTTGCCGGTGAACTTTTCCAGGGTGTCCAGCGAGCGCGCGATCATCGCGGCCTGGTCCGCCTCCTTGTGGATCGGCCCCTGCTCGAAGCTGTGGCCCATGAATTCCCAGCCCGCGTCCCGACAAGCCTCTGCCACGCGCGGGTAGTCGATGCAGACGCGCGCATTGACCGACAGGGTCGGGCGGATGGCGAGACGGTCGAACAGCGCCTTGAAGCGCCAGAAGCCCACCCGCATGCCGTACTCGTGCCAGCTCCTGTTCGGCACGTCCGGCAGCAGCGGCACCCCGGTGGGTGCGGGCTGCA
>JANNWA010000375.1:0-3574 GCA_031408275.1 Pseudomonadota bacterium | reverse complement strand
CCGGCGTGCCGCTCGGCGTGGCGGCGGCGAAGTGGCCGCGCGGCGCGCAGTGGATCCTCGGAGTCGTGGGCGTGGTCCAGACCATCCCGTCACTCGCGCTGTTCGCGTTCCTGATCGCCGCGGTGGGGACGATCGGCATGCTGCCCGCGTTGATCGCTCTGTTCCTGTATGCGCTGCTGCCCATCGTGAGAAGCACTCATGCCGGGATCACCGGCATCGGGGGCGGCATGCGCCAGGCGGGGATGGCGCTGGGCCTCTCGCCGCGCGACCGCCTCTGGCTGATCGAAGTGCCGCTCGCGCTCCCGTCGATCCTTGCGGGCATCAAGACCTCGGCCGTAATCAACGTCGGCACCGCGACGATTGCGGCGTTCATCGGCGCGGGCGGCTACGGCGAGCGCATCGCCTCCGGCCTTGCGCTGAACGACAGCGTCACCTTGCTGTCGGGCGCGATCCCGGCCGCGGCCCTGGCGCTGATCGTGCAGGGCGCGTTCGAACTGGGAGAGCGGCGCTACGGGTGGATGGCGCGCTCGGGCGCCCGATACACCAACAGCGATTTGAAATGAGCCGGAACCCGTACAATCGGGCATCCGGCCTTAAAACTTCAGCATCAGAAAAGGGGAAGTCATGCCTCAGGTCATAGGGGTCCCGAAAGAAACCTGGGCGGGCGAAAAGCGCGTCGCCACCGTGCCCGAAGTCGTCGAAAAGCTCATCAAGCTGGGCTTCAAGGTGGCCGTGGAGTCCGGCGCGGGGGATGCCGCCAACTTCAGCGACGACGTCTATCGCGCCGCCGGTGCCGAGATTGTGGAAGGCGCGGCCAAGCTGTGGGCCGGCTCCGACATCGTCTTCAAGGTATCCGTTCCGACCGCTGAAGAGGTGGGCCTGATGCACGAGGGCCAGACCCTGATCACCTTCATCTGGCCGGCGCAGAATCCTGAATTGATGCAGCAGCTCGCGGCGCGCAAGGTCACCGTGCTGGCCATCGACGCGCTGCCGCGCATGCTTTCCCGCGCCCAGAAGATGGACGCCCTGACCTCGCAGGCCGGCGTCGCCGGCTATCGCGCCGTCATCGAGGCTGCCAACGCCTTCGGGCGCTTTTTCAACGGCCAGATCACCGCGGCGGGCAAGGTGCCGCCGGCCAAGGTCTTCATTGCCGGCGCCGGCGTCGCCGGCCTGGCAGCGATCGGTACCGCAGCCGGCCTCGGCGCGATCGTGCGCGCCAACGACACCCGTGCCGAAGTGGCCGACCAGGTGGTGTCGCTGGGCGGCGAGTTCGTGAAAGTCGATTATGAGGAAGAGGGCTCCGGCGGCGGCGGCTATGCCAAGGTGATGAGCGAGGGCTTCCAGCAGGCCCAGCGCGAGATGTACGCCAAGCAGGCCAGGGAAGTCGACATCATCATCACCACAGCGCTTATCCCGGGCAAACCGGCGCCGAAGCTGATCACCGCCGACATGGTGAAGTCGATGAAGCCGGGCAGTGTCATCGTCGACATGGCAGCCGAGCGGGGCGGTAACTGCGAACTGACCGAGCCCGGCCAGGCGGTGGTCAGGCACGGCGTGACCATCGTCGGCTACACCGATCTGACGAGCCGGCTGGCGAAGCAATCGTCGACGCTGTATGCGAACAACCTGTTCCGGCTCTCCGAGGAATTGTGCAAGACCAAGGACGGGGTCATCAACGTCAATATGGACGACGACGCCATTCGAGGCCTGACGGTAATCAAGGAGGGCGCGATTACCTGGCCGCCCCCCCCCCTCAAGCTGCCGGCCCCGCCGGCAGCCAAGCCTGCGGTTGCAGTACCCGCAGCCAAGAAGGGGCACGGCCACGCGGGCGGTGCGCCCATGTCGGCCAATCGCCTCGCGATCATGTTCGGCGTTGCGGCAGCTGTGTTCTGGTTCGTCGGCGCAAACGCACCGGCCGCGTTCCTCGGCCATTTCACGGTTTTCGTGCTGGCCTGCTTCGTCGGGTACATGGTGGTCTGGAACGTGAAGCCCGCCCTGCACACCCCGCTCATGAGCGTCACGAATGCGATCAGCAGCATCATCGCCATCGGGGCGCTGGTGCAGATCTCGCCGATCGCGGGATCGGTGAACCGGCCCGACGACTGGATTCGCTGGCTCGCGGTGGTCGGGATCGTTCTCACCGCGGTCAACATGTTCGGCGGCTTCGCCGTCACCCAGCGCATGCTGGCAATGTTCCGCAAGTAAGGAGGCCAATCATGTCCGCAAGCCTGGCAACTGTCTCCTACATAGGGGCAACGATACTTTTCATTCTCAGCCTGGGCGGCCTCTCCAACCCGGAGACTTCGCGCCGCGGCAACCTCTACGGCATGATCGGCATGACCATTGCCGTGCTCGCCACGGTGTTCGGGCCGCGCGTAAGCATGGCCGGCATCCCGTGGATCATCGGGGCCATGGTGGTGGGCGGCAGCATCGGGCTCTACGCCGCGCGCACCGTCAAGATGACCCAGATGCCGGAACTGGTCGCGCTGATGCACAGCCTGGTCGGCCTTGCGGCAATGCTGGTCGGGTATGCAACCTATATCGATCCGGCCGCGTCCGCCGATCTCACCGGCGCGGCGAAGGCTATCCACGAAATGGAGATGTACGTCGGCATCCTGATCGGGGCGGTGACCTTTTCCGGCTCGGTGATCGCCTTCGGGAAGCTGTCGGGCAAGATCGGCGGCAACCCGATGCTCCTGCCCGGGCGGCATTACCTCAACCTGGCAGGCCTGCTGGTCGTAATCTGGTTCGGGCGCGAGTTCCTGCATGCGGACTCGGTACAGGACGGAATGACGCCCTTGATCGTGATGACCGTGATCGCGCTTTTGTTCGGCATCCACATGGTGATGGCGATCGGCGGCGCCGATATGCCGGTGGTGGTGTCGATGTTGAACAGCTACTCCGGCTGGGCGGCGGCGGCCACCGGGTTCATGCTCTCGAACGACCTGCTGATCGTCACCGGCGCGCTGGTGGGTTCCTCCGGCGCGATCCTCTCCTACATCATGTGCGCGGCGATGAACCGGCATTTCATCAGCGTGATCGCGGGCGGGTTCGGCACCACCGGAGGCACGCCTGCGGCCGCCGGCGGGGCGCAGCCGGCGGGTGAGGTCAACCCGATCCTCGCCGCGGAGACGGCTGAACTGCTGCGCGACGCCAAGAGCGTGATCATCGTGCCGGGTTACGGCATGGCGGTGGCGCAGGCGCAGCACACGGTGTTCGAGATCACCAGGCACCTGCGCGAGAAGGGCGTCAACGTGCGCTTCGGCATCCATCCGGTGGCGGGCCGCATGCCCGGCCACATGAACGTGCTGCTGGCCGAGGCCAAGGTGCCCTACGACATCGTGTTCGAAATGGACGAACTGAACGAGGATTTCCCGGCCACGGACGTGGCCATGGTGATCGGGGCCAACGATATCGTGAACCCGGCGGCGCAGGACGATCCGGCCAGCCCGATCGCCGGGATGGCGGTGCTCGAGGTCTGGAAAGCCAAGACCTCGATCGTGATGAAGCGCAGCATGGCCTCGGGCTACGCCGGCGTCGACAACCCCCTCTTCTACAAAGACAACAACCGCAT
>JANNWA010000374.1:0-3675 GCA_031408275.1 Pseudomonadota bacterium | reverse complement strand
ATCGATTTGCGGCAGCAGGTGATGCCGGCTCGCCGCCGGCACGAATGCGGCGGCAGCCACCGCCCGGCCGTCCGGCTCGAGCACCCGCGACATGATCTCGGCATGCAGGACGCTCCGGCCCGGCAGGGTGAAAACGCGCTGTGCATACAGGACCATGCCGCCGGTCGCGAGCGCATTCTCGATGCGCTCCCGCCAGACCTCCGCCGAGCGCGCCTCCACAGTTTCCGCGGTCAGGCCCCGAACGATGCAGCGGGCGCCCCAGCCCTGCATCGCCTCGGCAAGCGCGAGGCCCGCCCGGCGTTCGAGATCGACCCAGGAGGGGCGCTGCGCCTCGAAGTGCACGATGCCGGCGGCCACCGAAGTTTCGGCCGGGACTCCCTGCTCGCGCAGCAGGGCGGCATAGCGGTCGCACACCGCTGCGCCCCAGTGTTGCGCGCTGGCAAGGCTCCGGTTGGGCAACAGCACGGCAAACGAAGCGCCTTGCCAGCGCCCCACGATCGGCGCGTCGCCTTCGGACGCCGCGCTTACGACTTCGCACAACTGCTGTACCAGCTCGTCGCCCCGCGCTGCGCCGAACGCCCGGTTGACCTCGTCCAGCCCGATCAGGCTGACAAACGCAAGCGCGCCCGACGATGCTTCGGTTCCTTCGGCCAGCATGCTGCCCACACGCTGGATGATGCCCCGCCGGTTGAGCGTCCCGGTCAGCGAATCCTGGAACACCTGCCTGTGAAGGCGGTCGGCGCGATCCGATTCTTCCACGATCGCATCGCGCAGCTTCACCGACAGGGCGTTCATCGCCTCCCCCACGCGACGCAACTCGCGTGTGCCGGCCGCAAGGCGAATTTCGCCGAACTCCCGCCGGCCGATCGCCAGCGCCGCCAGCTCGATCGCCTTCAGCGGCTTGAGGATGCCCTGCAGGAACCAGCGCGTCGCAACGAGCGCAAGAACGTAGAGAACCAGCAGCAAGGCGAGCGAGGCCCGCAGCGTATGCCATAGCTGGCTGTAGGCAAACCGCGGATCCGCCACCACGACTACGCGGCCGAGCTGGCGCCATCCCGAGCTCACCAGCGCCTCGCCGACGGGCGCTTCGAACGGCAGCAGCCGCATTAATGCCGCGGGAACCTCGTCGGTCGCGCGGCCCAGCTCCCGCGTGACCAGCGGCTGCCCATCCACACCCAGCAGCCGGATCGAAGCAAACTGGCCGCGGTCGAAAACCGGGTTGACGAAGGTCTCGGCGAGCGCCGGGTCCGGCCCTTTCATGCCCTGGCCGATCGACAGCGCAAGCGAGGTGGCGGTTTCCTGCGCGTGCGACTCCAGCTGCTGCTGCAGGTAATGCCTGGCATTCAGCACATAGATCGTCTCGATCCCGATCGCCAGGAGCGCGAATATCACGGACAGGCCGATCAGCAGCTGGCGCCCGAGGGTCACAGCCGTGCCTCCCATTCGAGTTTTTCCAGGAGGTTACGCCAGGTCCGGATCTGCATCGGGTTGGCTTTACGCCCGTCCCGCACCAGCACGACGTCGTCGTCATTGAAGCTGTACACCGGCACAAGGTCCGGGCGCTCCGACGCAACGCGCACGCGATCCTCCAGGTTGTCCAGAATCAGCGGCACCGCGCCCGGCGTGGGGTAATAGGCAAGCACCATGTGCGCCTGGTTGATCTTCACCGCCTTGACGTAGGTAATGCGCAGGCGCTCCACCGGGACACCGAACTCCTTCAGAATGAAGTACTTTGCGATCGAAAAGTCTTCGCAGTCGCCACCGTTGCTGGCCTGCATTTCCGCAGGCGTGGCCCAGTAGTCCTCGAAACCCCAATGCGATTCATCGGACAGGAAGGGTACCCGGTTGAAGTACGAGTTCACCGTTTGCAGCGCGCCCAATTCCATTCCTGATTGCGTGATCAGGCTTTCAATTTCCCTCGTGCCTTTGTGGGCCTCCGCGAATTTGGCCCAGGTAACGATCCGCACGCGACCTCCGGAACCAAACAACCGGACATAGACGGCCACCAGCCCCGGTGTCACCTGGGTCGTGAAGCCGAACCCCGGCACAGCGGCGAAACCCGTTGCCAAGACCGCGCAGGTTGCGGCGGCGGCCAGGGCGCGGCGCCCGCTATTTCTTATCCGAACCATACTGGGTTACGCCCATGGATTCGAACGCCACGCGGTGAAAATCTCCGGTCGTCTCGCGCACGGCGGTGATGCGCACGCGCTGAACCCCGAGCGAAAAAGGGATTTCGAGGCGGGAGCCGCGATCGGCAATCCCCGGGGCAAGCAGAAGTTCACCCGGCCCGAGGGGCAGGCGATCGACGTCGAACAGGACACCGCACTGGAAGTGCTCGAGGAAATTTCTCTCGGCACGCAGCTCCTGCTCCCAGACGCTCGCATACCCGGTGGTCTCCAGGCGGAACCAGACCAGCTTCGGCTGCCGGCTGAAAATGGCGACGCCGAGCCGCAGCGACCCGTTATCGGAACTGATGCGCCGCACGGCGCCCACGACCCAGTCCGGCCCTGGCTCCACATACACGGCCACCAGCATCCCGAGGCGTGCCCACGCCGCCTCTTTGCGCGGAACCAGCAGTCCGAGGCCCGTAACGCTGGCATCCACGAGTTGAACCGTCGTATCCGCCAGGGACCTCTTCAGGCCGTCCGCCCTCATGGCCATCCCCGCATCGTCGAGCACGATCTGCATACGCTGCGCCGCATTGCCCGGCTGCTCCCAGCTTCCCTGCTCCAGCGGCCGCACTACCCCGGTCGAACTGGCGAAGCCGCCCTTGAGCAGCACCATGCCCTTGAAGCTCACCCGCTTGGACCGTCGTTGGGGCGGGGTCGGCCCCCAAAGATCGATCAGGCGATTGATCATCCCATTGCGCTCGCGCAGCGTATACCCAGCGCCGAACATCGCATCCGGGCCGTCAAGGTCGGCACCCATGTCGCGCTCGAGCATCACCTTCAGGCGCGGCAGGCAGTTGAACGCATCAAGGTACAGCATCGGCCGACCCGATTCATGCAGGTGCCGCACCGCCACGGGGCGCGCCGACCCGAGTAATTCGATCGCGCAGATCGCGCCTGGAATCGGATCCGGTTCGAGCCGGGCGTTCGCGGCCACGCGCCCGGCGATCCGGAATGCCAGTTCGACGTCCCGGCCGCGCAGCGTTTCCAGTCCAGCCATGTCCACGAGGAGGAGACGCGTGTACTCCTGCTTGACCGAACTGGTGCGCGATTTGTGCCGATCCACGGGGATGACCTTGCGCAACACCTCGCGTGCCTCGGCGAGCGAATACAACAGGTGCAGGTCTTCCCAGATGCCGTCGATATTCGGCGAATGCAGCATGTTGGCGAGCGTGAACCGCCGCGCCAGCCAGCCCATCCGCTGCAAGGCCAGCTGCGCCAGGTTCTTGTCGATCCAGCGTGCAGCCGGCCCGTCCGCCTGGAGGCAGTATCCATAGCCAGTGGCAAACTCGAAGGCGCTGTCGACCAGCGCCCGCAGGATCGCGGGTTCGCCGTCCTGCCCTTCCGCGGGGGTTCCGTTCGGCGCGAGATACTGCATCGAGAGTTCGCTCCAGTATGGCTGGGCCGCGGCATCGAGTGCCGCCAGGACGCGTCCGCGCTGCTCGGGCTCGAACGAGTCATCCGCGTTGATCGACAGGACCCAATGGGTAACCTCCGCCAGGCCGGC
>JANNWA010000373.1:0-2858 GCA_031408275.1 Pseudomonadota bacterium | reverse complement strand
ATGGAATCGATGAGTGCCTCGTGCATGGCCGCGTCCGAGAGCTGGAACCAGCGCTGCAGGAAGTAAATCCGCAGCATGCGGTCCAGTTCCAGGGGGCGCCCGAGGCGTCCCTTGGGATCGGTGTAGACGGGTTCGACCAGGGCGCGCAGCTTGGCCCACGGCAAGGCGCGCTCCATGTCGGCGAGGAACCGCTCGCGCTGCGTGGGGATGCGCCGCGAGCGGTGCGCCGGAGCAGCGAGCCTTGGCTCCCTCTGCCTGGCGGCGAACAGCGGATGGGTCTTGTCCGATTGCATGGCTTCCTTTCCTTTTTTAAATCAGCGACACCCTTCCTTTGCAAGGGCTGTGCCAGAGGAAAAACCATCAACAGCCGCAATGACTTGCGTGCCGTTTGTGAAAAAATTGGCGGAGTGTAAAAATATGTGAACTGTCGCCTCGGCACGACAGCATTTTGGCGTGAACTGGAAGTGCGTTGATGCGACTGGGATTTTTCTGTCGCCGAAAGACGACAGATCAGCGGGAGATTCGCGGGAGGTGTGAGGAGGGGCGCAGCCCCTCTTCTCGTCCCGTTATGCGGCTTTGAATCGCGCAGCTTCCAGGCAGTGGCGCTCGAGCAGGCGGTAGAACTCGGTGCGGTTGCGGCCCGCGAGCTTCGCGGCCTGCGAGACATTGCCCCCCGTGAGCTTGAGCAACTGCACGAGGTAACCGCGCTCGAACGCCTGGCGCGCCTCGTCCAGCGGCGTCAGCGAAGTCTCCGCGTGGTCGATGGCCTGGCGCACCAGGGACGCCGGCACGACCTCGGTGGTGGACAGCGCAACCGACTGCTCGACGACGTTCAGCAGCTGGCGCACGTTGCCCGGCCAGGGCGCGGCGATCATGAGTTCAAGCGCTTCGGGCGAGAACGCCCGCGCGCGCTTCTTGTAGCGCCCGGCGAGGCGCTTGAGGAAATGGCCGGCCAGCAGCGGAATGTCCTCGCGCCGCTCGGCCAGCGCGGGCACCACCAGCTTGACGACGTTCAACCGGTAATACAGGTCCTCGCGGAAGTCACCCGAGGCGATGCGTTCTTCCAGCTTGCGATGGGTGGCCGCAACGATGCGCACGTCCACTGGCACCGATTCGTTCGCACCCACCACGCGCACGGTGCGGTCCTCCAGCGCGCGCAGGAGCTTCACTTGGAGGGCGGGCGGCATGTCGCCGACCTCGTCGAGGAACAGTGTGCCGCCCTCGGCCGCCTGGAACAGGCCGCGGCGGTCCTGGGTGGCCCCCGTGAAGGCGCCTTTCTTGTGGCCGAAGAGCTCGGTCTCGAGCAGGCCTTCGGGAATCGCGCCGCAGTTCACCGCCACGAAGGGCTTGTCGCAGCGCCGGCTTGCCCGGTGAAGCGCGCGGGCGATGAGTTCCTTGCCCGTGCCGCTGGGCCCGAAGATGCACACGCTCGCGTCGGACTGCGCCACGAGCCGCGCCTGCGAGAGCAGCGATTCGATGGCCGCGGAACGCGTGACGATCTCGGCGCGCCAGCCGCCCGGCTCGCCCGGCTCGCCTGGCGCGAGGCGCAGCGCATCGGCGACGGTCTCGGTGAGCACCTTGCTGTCGAAGGGCTTGGTGAGAAAGCTGAACACGCCGCGCCGCGTGGCCGCCACGGCTTCCGGAATCGTGCCGTGCGCCGTAAGGATCACCACCGGCAATAACGGGGCAAGGCGGTGGACCGCGTCGAAGAGCGCCATGCCGTCCATGCCGCGCATGCGCAGGTCGGTCACGATCACGTCGGGCCTGGCCGCGGCGACACTCGCCAGCGCCGCCTCGCCGGATCGCGCCGAGGCCACCTCGTAGCCGCTTGCCACGAGGCGCATGGCAATCAGCTGCAGGAGGTCGGCGTCGTCGTCGACGAGCAGGACGCGCGGTTTCATGCCGCCCCTCCCGCGTGCCTGGGCAGCACGACGCTGAAGCGCGAGCCCCGCGCGTCCGAGGCTACCCCGATGGTGCCGCCGTGCGCCTGCACGAACTCGCGCGCGATCGCCAGGCCCAGCCCGCTGCCTTCCACCCGGCCGCCGCTCTTGGCGCGACCGCGGAAGAACGTGTCGAAGATCGACCGGCGCTCGTCCGCGGGCACCCCCGGCCCGGTATCGATGACTTCGACGCGCACCGATTCCGGATCCGCCTTGAGCACCAGCGAGATAGCCCCGCCCTCCGGCGTGAACTTGAGCGCGTTGCCGACGAGGTTGTCGAACACCGTGCGCAGCTTGTCCCCGTCGGCGTCGATGCTGGCCGGCGGCACGTCGAGCGCCACGGTCTGGCGCTTGGCCTGCGCCTCGAGCTGGTGGGCGTCCGCGACTTCGTGCAGGAGGGCCGCGAGCGCCACCGGCCGGCGGTCCAGCGTCGCGGCCGCGTGAAGGGCGTGCTGGTAGTCGAGAAGCTCCTCGATCATGCGCTGCAGCTTCAAGCTGTTTTCGCGCAGAAGCGACACCACCACCTTCTGCTGCGGGGCGAGCCCGCCCCCGACCCCGTCGTGCAGCAACTCCGCCGCCTCCCGCACCGCGGTGAGCGGCGTTTTCAGCTCGTGCGAAACGTGCCGCAGGAACCGGTTCTTCTGCGCTTCCAGCGCAGTGAGGCGGCGCCTGAGCCAGTCGAGCCGCTCGCCCAGGTACTGCAGGTCGTCGGGGCCGTTCACCCGTATGGGCCTGGAGAAATCCGCGCTGCCCAGCTGGCGGATCGCGGCGTCCAGCGCGCGGATCGGGCGCCCGATCACCCGCGTGAGTATCAGGGCGATCGCCAGCGCCAGCGCGATTGTCACTAACAGCGCCAACATCATTCGGTCGCGCACGTCCTCTGCGGCCGCGCGCAAGCGCTCGACCTCGCGGTCGGCG
>JANNWA010000372.1:0-6729 GCA_031408275.1 Pseudomonadota bacterium | reverse complement strand
TGCGCGACTTGAAACGCCATTGCCCCTTTCCCTCCGGCCGGGCACGATAGCACGCATGAACATAGTCTTCCACGGAACGCTCATCCACCACCTGAAGGACCTGTTCCTTGCCAAGGTGAAGACGCCCTGGACGGTCGAGCGATTTTTCGAACAGGACCCGCGCGAGGATTTCGCCCGCGCGCTGGCCCAGGCGGATGTCCTGGTCTCGATGGCCTGGAACGCCGGGTTTCCCCCGGCACCGAGGCTGAGGCTCATCCAGGTGCCGGGCACGGGATACGAAGGCATCGACTTCAGCGCGGTCCCCAAGGGCGTGGCGGTATGCAACGCCTACGGCCACGCCGAGGGCATGGCCGAGTACGCGCTGCTCGGCATGCTAGCGTGGTGCCACCGTTTCTTTGATGCGGACCGGACTTTCCGCGAAGGCAGCTGGGAATTCAGCGGCCGCATGAACGGGCCGATCAACGAGGAACTGTACGGCAAGACGCTCGGCATCGTCGGTTTCGGCTCGATCGGCCTTGCAGTGGCGGAGCGCGCAAAGCCTTTTGGCATGAAGGTCATCGCCATCAACCGCACGAAGCGCGAACCGCCATCCTGCGTGGATCGCTGGGTGGGATTCGACCAGCTGGATGCGACACTGCCCGAACTCGACTACATCGTCGTCGCCGCTGCGCTCGGCCCCGAAACGCAGGGCCTGATCGGCCGTGCGCAGTTCGAACGCATGAAGCCGTATGCGGTGCTCATCAACGTGGGGCGCGGCGCGATAGTGGAGGAAGCCGCGCTGTTCGATGCGCTGAAAACCAAGCGTATTCGCGGCGCCACCATAGATGCCTGGTACGGCAGCTACCCGTCGAAGGACACGCCGCGCGTTCCGCCGGCAATCCATCCGTTCCACGAGCTGGACAACCTCTACATGACCCCGCACACCTCGGCGTGGACCACGGGCATGATCGACCGGCGCTGGACCGAAATCGCCGCCAACCTCGACCGCTTCGCGCGCGGCGAACCGCTCGTGAATCGCCTCAACTGAAAAGCGACGGATGAAGATCACAAACTGGTCCCTGCATTTCTACTCCTTGCCCTATGAGCGCGAAGTCGTCTGGGCGAACGCGGTGGAGAGTTCCGGCCTGTACGCGCTCTTGCGGCTCACCGACGAGAGCGGCGCCGAGGGCGTGGCAGAGGGCACGATCAAGGCCACCTGGACCGGCGTGTCGCCGCGGTCCCTTGCCGCCACGTTCGAGGATTTCCTCATGCCCAGGGTCGCCGGCTTCGAATGCGATGGCGTGTACGGCCTCATGAAGCGCCTCGAAGGCGTGCCCGAGAACCGGCTCGCCAAGGCGATGATCGACAACGCCGCATGGCAGATCGAGGCCTGCCGTGCGGGCCAGCCCCTGTGGAGGCTGTGGGGCGGCTCGCCCTCGGTGGAACTCACCTGGGCGATCACGCGCCAGCCGCCCGCGGTGATGGCCGCGGAGGCGGCGGACGTCTGTGCGAAGTACGGCTTCGGCACGCTCAAGGTCAAGGGCGGGCAGGGGCTCGAGACCGACTGCGCCGTCATGCGCGAGATCCGCGCGGCGGTCGGCGACAAGGTGATCCTGTATGTGGACGCCAACAGCTACTACAAGCGCTCCGAGGGCCTGTCCTACTCGCTCGCGATGCGCGACCTCGGCGCCACGGTGTCCGAGGACCCGTGCCCGCTGAAGCCAGACGCGCTGTTCACCGAACTGCAGCAAGGCGCGGGCGTGCCCATCCTTATCGACCGCACCTGCACTTCCGCCCTCGAAGCCGCGCACTACCTCGAGAAAGGCGCGACCGCCTTGTCGACCAAGACCGGGCGTATCGGCTTCACTGAAGCGCGCGAGATCTCCGCGCTGGCCGAGGCGCGCGGCGCACGCGTTGCGTTGGGGCTGTATGCGGAAAGCGCGCTCGGCACGTTGATCAGCCTGCAGTACGGCGCCGCGATCCCGCCGGCGCTGCAGTTGGTGGCTGCCGAGCAGACTTTCTACCTCGGCATCAGGGAGCAGGTGATCGGCGCAATGCCGCCGGTGAAAGACGGCCGCATCGAGTTGCCGTCAGACCCGGACATCGCCAGTCTTGTGGACTGGGCGCGGGTAAAAAGAGGCTAGGCCGCCCGCGCGTACGCCGAGTCGAGCATCGAGTCCGGGTCGTTGACAGTCGTGCGCCGCAATTCGCGCCGCGCGTCAAGCGGAAATCGCCGGCCGCGATGCAGCGTCGACCGGTTGTCCCAGACCACCAGGTCGCCGACTTTCCATTCGTGGCGGTAGACGAACTCGCGGCTGGTGGCGTGCTCCAGCAGCTCGAGCAGCAGCATGCGGCCCTCGGCCAGGGTCTTCTCCACGATGTGCGTGGCGTGGATGCCGACCCAGAGCACTTTGCGCCCCGATCCCGCATGCGTTCGCACCAGGGGCCATTCCACCGGCGGCATCTTCGCGATCTCCGCTGCCGAGGGCTGATCGCCCAGCCACATGCGCGAGTGCAGCGCCGCGTGCACGCTGTGCAGGTTCGCGATTTCGGCCTTGAGGTCAGCAGGCAGCGCGTCGTAGGCCGCGCGCAGGTCGCAGTATTCCGTCTGGCCGCCCGAAGGCGGGTTCACGATCGAATGGAGCATCGAGAACTTGGCCGCCGGCCGTTCGAACGAGCTGTCGCTGTGCCAGAGCTGGTTGGCGAAGTTGGAGAGCGTCTTGCGGTCGGAGGGCGCGAGCAGGCCGCCGTCCGCCCTCACGTTGGAGATGTCGATCGTCTCCTTGTGCTTGAAGCGGTCGGTCGCGGCGGGATTGAGCTTTTTCAGCCCCCCGTCGAGCGTGCCGAAGAGGCATGCGAACGCGACCTGCTGGTCTTCGGTGAGCGGCTGGCCGCGGAACACCAGCACCGCGTACTTGTCCATGGCGTCGTCGATCGCGCGCACGGTGGCCGCATCGACGGGCCCTGTGATGTCGATGCCGCTCGCTTCGGCGCCGAACAGGGGGTGCAGCGGTTTGAATTGCAGGCTCATGGCGATCCTCCTTCGGAGCGGGATATTATGCGGGATGGACAAGGCAAATACGCATTTCGCTGCGAACTATGCAGCAGCGCGCGCAGGCTTCCTTGCCGCGGCGCAAAAGCGCGGCCTGGCGGTCGAGTCGATCGTAAACCCGCTCAAAGGCGCGCAGGGCGAGGAACTCGCCACCGACTGCGCCGTCCTCGGCGTGGCCGATGCGCCGTCCCTGCTGGTGGTCACTTCCGGCACGCACGGCGTGGAGGGGTTCTGCGGTTCCGGCTGCCAGCGTGCGCTGCTCGACGACGACGACATGCTCCGCCGGATCGATGCGGGCCGCGTCGCGGTGCTGCTCGTGCACGCGGTGAACCCGTACGGCTTTTCGCACCTCTCCCGCGTGAACGAGGACAACGTCGACCTCAATCGCAACTTTCGCGAATTCGCGGGTGCGAAGGAAACCAACCCGGCCTACGCCGAAGTGCACGACCTGCTGCTCCCGGCGCAGTGGCCGCCTACGGACGCCAACCGCAGCGAGTTTGCCGCGTGCATGGCGCGCATGGGACTGCCCGCATTCCAGTCGGCCGTGTCGGCCGGGCAGGTCTCGAAGAGCGACGGCCTCTTTTATGCAGGGGTGCAGCCGACCTGGAGCAACCGCACGGTGCGCGCGCTGCTCAGGAAGCACGGCGCCTCGCGGAAGCGCATCGGCTGGATCGACATCCACACGGGCCTCGGCCCGTTCGGTCACGGCGAGAAGATCTTCGCCGGCGCCAACGATCCGGCGGAGCTCGCGCGTTGCCGCGCGTGGTACGGCGCCGATGTGATGTCGTACTACGAAGGTAAGTCGGCCTCCGCTGAGGTGCAGGGCTCGATGGTGATGTCGATCTACGCCGAGTGCCCGCAGGCCGAGGCCACCGGGATGGGCCTCGAATACGGCACCGTGCCGTTCGCAGCCGTGCTCGACGCGCTGCGCGGCGACCACTGGCTCGCGATCCACCCGGATGCGCCCGCGAACCAGCGTGCCGCGATCAAGTGCGCCATCCGCGACGCGTTCTATTCGGAGTCGGATGACTGGATGGGTCGCGTGCTGGGCCAGGCGCGGACCGCGGTGCTGCAGGCGGTCACGGCACTGTCCTCGGCCTGAGGGCCCGGCCTCAGCCTTCCATCACGAAGTCGAAGCGCAGTACGTCCCCGGCGCGTTTCGCCATGAGTTCGGGCCGCACGAGGCTGTCGCGAGCGTTGCCGGCATCGCCCGGAAAGTAGACCTGCGTCGTGAGGATTCGGGTGCCCTCGCGTGCGCGCAGCTTGACGTGGATGTGGCGCGCCCGGCCCGGATACAGTGCGGGCAGGATGGTCTCGAGCCGATATCGGCCTTCGGCGTCCGCAAACTGGTGCCCGCGCAGGCGAAAGCCCGCGTTGTCGTACGCACCGTCCCCGTCCGCCTGCCAGAAATCCAGCCACGCGCCGGGCAGCGGCCTGCATTGCGTGTCGAGTACCTGGCCTTCGAGCGCGATCGGTTCACCCTTGGCGTCGGCGCGGAAGTTCGCCTTCTGCGGCGTGCGCGGCGTGTAGAACGGGCCTTCGGTCTGCGATGGCGTCGCGCGTCCCGGCTGGCATCCGGGAGCGGGTGCGGGGCGTGCACCTTGCGCGAGCAGGCGTGTGGACGCGCCTGCGCTCGTCGCGAGGGCGAAAGTCGCGACGAGGAAGGTGCGACGGCTGCGTACGGGGAGTCGGTCTGTCATGGCGGATTTCCTGTCGTTCGGGCGGCGCCCGCCTATTTGCGGCCGTAGGCGCTGTCGTGATCGAAATGCAGGGCGAAAAAGCGCATGAACTCGCCTTCCCGGGCCACGACCGCCCGGCACTGCCGGGTGACCCGGATCGTGAACCGGCCCTTCATCGATTTCAGTTCTTCCCACTTCAGGCCGTGGTCCGCATAGACCTGCTCCCAGCCGAGGCCGGAAACCTTGCGCAGCGTCTTGATCGCCTGGCGCAGTTCGTTCGCGTCGAGACGAAAAAGCTGCGCCTGAAAATCCGGAAAATTCAGGTCGAGGCGGACGGCCTCGCTCAAGCGCGCTTGCCCTTGCGTTTCGATGCCTTGGCGACCAGGCCGTCGAGGTCGGTCGCCGCCGGCGGAGTGTGCTTCGCCCATTCCCCGGCGCGGCGAAGTTGGTCGAGCATTGCCGGCTCATGCGCCCAGGCCTCCGTCGAGGGAATCAGCGTCATCGGGCGCAGCAGCACCGCACCGTCGGGCTGATGTTCGACCTTGAAGTAACGGCCCGCGTATTTCTTGCCGAGGGAAAGCTGCCCGCTGTTGCCCACCATTTTCAGCATCTGGGGTCCTGGTCCGGAAGATTATTAAATCATGCCGCATGATAGCATGAAAAAGGGGGGATTCGAGTCGTCATCCACCCGGCGCATGCCGTTTGAGGAACGAATCCACCGCGTCCACCCACTCCCCGCGCACGAATACGAAAGCTTCATTGTGCCCCCCGCGCAGTTCCAGGAACTGCTTCGGCTCGCCGGCTGCTGCAAACAGCGCCTCACCGTGCGCGAACGGCACGATCTCGTCGTTGCGGCTGTGCGCGATCAGTACCGGTGCCGTGATCTTGCGCAGGTTGGCGACATTGTCGTAACTGAAGCGCGAGATCAGTCGCACCGGGAGCCACGGATAGATCCCGGCCGCGAGGTCCGGGACCGAGGTAAACGCCGACAGCAGCAGCAGCGCGCGGGGTGGGTGCTGCACGGCCAGCCAGCTGGCCACGGCGCCGCCGAGCGATTCGCCCGCGATGACGATGTCCTGAGGCTTCGCGCCGCGGGTGCGCAGGAGCCAGTCCCAGGCCGCTGACGCATCGGCGTAAGTGCCTGCTTCCGAGGGCGAGCCCGTGCTGCGGCCGTATCCGCGGTAGTCGACCAGCAGGCAGGCATACCCCAGCCGGTTGAACATCTGCGCGTAGTCGAGGCGGTGCGCGATGGTGCCCGCGTTGCCATGAAACAGCAGGACGATCCCGGCCGCCGGCTTGCCCGTGGCCGGCGCGGGCATCCACCACCCGTGCAGCGTCTCGCCATCCTTGGTCCGGATCTCCGCCGTCTCGTAGGCGAGGCCGTATGCCTGCGGCGAGATGCCGGCGGAGTCGCCGGTCTCGGGGAAATAAACGAGGCGCGACTGGAACACGAACACCAGCGCGACGACCGCCACATAGATGGTCGCTGCCGAAACCAGGACGTTCCAAAGCATGCGCAAGGCCTGTCCGCGATCCATGCGGTTACCCGGGTCGCCGCGCCCCGGTTGGGTTGCGCGGCCTGATCGCCTACAATATATAGTGTTTTCGTACCGCCGGAGCCCCTAGGGATAGCGGTCCGCGGTCCAATCTATGTTGTCTTTTCAAGTACTTACAAGAATGGCCAAAGCAGCAGTCTACGACGCCTCATCGATCCAGGCCCTCAAGGGGCTCGAGCCCGTGCGCCGCATGCCGGGCATGTACACGCACACGATCCACCCGCTGCACATCATCCAGGAAGCCATCGACAACGCCGTCGACGAAGCGCTCGCCGGCTACGGCAAGCGCATCGTCGTCTCGATCCGCAAGGACGGCTCGGTCGAGGTCGAGGACGAGGGCCGCGGCATTCCCGTCGACATGCACCCCATCGAGAAGAAGCCCGCGGTCGAGGTCGCCTTCACCATGTTGCACGCGGGCGGCAAGTTCGCCAAATCCAGCGAGGCCGTGTATCACATCTCCGGC
>JANNWA010000371.1:0-1786 GCA_031408275.1 Pseudomonadota bacterium | reverse complement strand
CGCTGCGCGAGGAGGCAGTGGCCGCCCTTGGCGCCACGCGGCGGCGTGCCGAAGATCCGCGTGAAAGCCTCGCGAAATCCGCTGGTGGACTCGTAGCCGCGAGCCAGCTGCACGTCGATAACCGGCTTGCCGGATTTCACGTCGCGCAAAGCCAGGCCCATCCGGCGGGCGCGCTGGTAGGCGTGGAAGGTCATGCCATGGTAGGACTGGAACTGCCGGCGGGCCGTCGAGGGCTCGATGCCCATCGACTGCAGATCCTTGTCGGACACGCGACCCTCGGCGGAATCCTCGACGGCCCGGCGCAGGCGCTCGACGAGCGGCGGAACGGGTTTGGTGGAATCCATCGGCCGGCAGAGACGGCAGGGCCGGTAGCCACCGTGCAGGGCCTCATTGATGGTCGGGAAGAACTCGACGTTCTCGGGCTTCGGTTTCTTGGCCCGACAGGTCGGGCGGCAGAAGATGCCGGTGGTCTTCACGCCGGTGAAAAAAACGCCCTCGTAGGCAGCATCACGCCGGGCCAGCGCACGATACATCGTGCGGGGCGTGGGCAGGGACTGGACGGCGGCGGCCATGGAAAGTTCTGGTTGGATCATGCTGTCACCTTACCACGTGCCGGGGCAAGTTCGCCGCCGTTTTTCGGGCAGGGTATTTTTTCCCCATCCTTGAGGTAACCACTAATGAGTTTCGCCAAGGGCGAAACTTTACATGACCCCTCCGGCTGACTTGGCCGCCATAGGCTTGGCGAAGGCTGCTCGCGTGCGGTTTTGATCTGAGGGGTCTGCTGATCGCAGCCCGAGGTAAACCAACCGGTGATCAGCCGGTCCCCGAAATCCAGTGGCGGAGACGATCAGTCGGAGCCGGTCCTTGAAGGATTCATCGTTGATGAATCCCATCAGTGGTAAACCCTCCGAGTATT
This sequence comes from Pseudomonadota bacterium, assembly GCA_031408275.1. Classification (GTDB taxonomy): domain Bacteria; phylum Pseudomonadota; class Gammaproteobacteria; order Burkholderiales; family SG8-39; genus SZAS-79. Next base: position 870 of record JANNWA010000371.1, on the reverse strand, counting down.
ACTTCCCCGGCAGGTAGTCGCGGAGGTCGGGCAACTCCTTGTCGCGCCGGCCGCTGGTCAGGCGCACGAAATACGGCTCGGGCGGCAGCAGCCCGGTGTCTTCCTCTTCATCCTCCTCACCGTCGGTCTCGAGGCCCTCGATCACGTAGGACTCGCCCTCGTCGAAGTATTGCGAGACGCGGCGGGCAGTGGGATCAAGCCACACGAGCGGGGTCGTCAGGTCGCCCTTTGTCTTCACCTGCACGAAGTGACAGGGGAAGTGCTGGTCCTTGAAATGGGCGATGAAGTCGCTGAGCCACTTGTTGGCGAGGCCCTCGCGCCGGGTGAGGAACACGACGTCGGCGAAATGGATGCAGGCGTCGAACCACTGGCGGAGCACCGGCTGCTTTTCCGCGAGCTGGCAGTCCACGACACAGAAAACCCGCGCGAGCGTGGCCCCATGCTCCTCCAACCAGGGCTTGAGCGCCTCCAGCTGGTCGATCGGGCTGACCTGCGAATCCGACAGGAAGAACACCGTCGCCCCGTCGAGCCCTTGCACCGGGGGAAGCGCCGGCCCGGGCCACGTCCAGCGCCGGACCTCGGCGTTCGCCAAGGCCGCCAGCTTCTCATCCGCGGGATCAGGCGCCTCGCGGTCCGCGAGGAGCACCACGGCCTTCTCCTCGGCCGCGAGGCCGTTCTCGATCAGATCGCGCACGACGGCGCGACGGCCGGAGCCGGGGGTGCCGAGGATGAAATAGACAGGATTCATTTTCACACGAAGTTCGCCAAGGACGCCAAGAATGCAACCAATCCCAAGCCTGGATAGCTTAACCACGGATATCGCTGATTAACACGGATGAGCAATCCCCAGAAATTATGGCCACAAAAAGG
>JANNWA010000370.1:0-10886 GCA_031408275.1 Pseudomonadota bacterium | reverse complement strand
GAGCGGCCGCTGTTCGACCTGTACAACGTCGAAACGGAAATCGAAAAGGCGCTCGGCCGGCGCGTCGACCTCAAGTCCGGGGGCTACCTCATCATCGACCAGACCGAGGCGATGACCACCATCGACGTGAACACGGGCGGGTTCGTGGGCACGCGCAACTTCGACGACACGATCTTCAAGACCAACCTCGAGGCGGCGCAGACCCTCGCGCGGCAGCTGCGCCTGAGGAACCTGGGCGGCATCATCGTGCTCGACTTCATCGACATGGACACCGAGGAGCACCGCGCGGCGGTGCTCGAGGAGTTGAAGAAGGCCCTCGCGCGCGACCGCACGCGCATGACGGTGAACGGCTTCACCCAGCTCGGCCTGGTGGAGATGACGCGCAAGCGCACGCGGGAGTCGCTCGCCCACGTGCTGTGCGAGTCCTGCCCGACCTGCGACGGGCGCGGCGAGGTCAAGACCGCGCGCACCGTGTGCTACGAGATCCTGCGCGAGATCCTGCGCGAGGCGCGCGCCTTCAACGCGCGCGAGTACCGCGTGCTCGCGGGGCGGCCGGTGATCGACCTCTTCGAGGAAGAGGAGTCGCAGTCGCTTGCGATGCTGTCGGACTTCATCGGCAAACCGATCTCGATGCAGGTCGAGAGCAGTTACACCCAAGAACAATTTGACATCGTCCTGATGTAGGAACCGCCATGAACGACATCGTCTTCCAGAGCGCCAGAAAGCTCGCCCGCCTGATCCGCACAAAGAAGCTCTCCGCGGTCGAGGTCATGAAGGCGCACATCGCGCAGATTGAGAAGGTCAACCCGAAGGTGAACGCGATCGTCACCTTTGTGCCCGAGGCCGCGCTCAAGGACGCGAAGAAACTCGACGCCAGGATCGCTCGCGCAAAGACCACCGCGGGGTTCGGGCCCCTGGCCGGCCTGCCGATCGCCTACAAGGACCTCGTCTCGACCAAAGGCATCCGCACCACCTCGGGCTCCCCGGTCTACAAGGACAACATCCCCGAGGTCGACAGTGCGCTCGTCGAGCGGCTCAAGGCCGCAGGCGCCATCACCCTCGGCAAGACCAACACGCCGGAGTTCGGCGCGGGCTCGCAGACCTTCAACGCCGTGTTCGGCGCGACGAAGAACCCCTACGACCTCACCAGGACCTGCGGCGGGTCCTCGGGCGGCGGCGCGGTGGCCGTGGCCTGCGGCATGCTGCCGTTCGCCGACGGCTCGGACCTCGCGGCGAGCCTGCGCAACCCCGGCAACTACTGCAACGTCGTGGGCTTTCGCCCGACGCCGGGACGCGTGGCGAACTGGCCCAACGCCAACGCGTGGGACACCCAGTCCACGCTCGGCCCCATGGCGCGCTCGGTGGAGGACACCGCGTTCCTGTTCGCGGCTATGGTCGGGCAGGACCCGCGCGCGCCGGTGACGATGAGCGAGCCTGGGAGCGCCTTCGCCAGGCCGCTGGGACGCAATTTCAAGAAGGTGCGCATCGCCTTCACGCGCGACTTCGGCGGCGTGCCCATGGACCCCCGCGTACTCAAGGTGATCGACGCGCAACGCAAGGTCCTCGAGTCCCTCGGTTGCATCGTCGAGGACGCCTGCCCGGATTTCAGCGGCGCGAAGGAAGCCTTCGAGACCATCCGCGCGGTGTCGTTCTCGATGAAGTACGCGCCGCTGCTGAAGACTCACCGCAAGCTGCTGAAGGACACGGTGATCTGGAACATCGAGCAGGGCCTGGCCGTGACCGGCGAGCAGTACGGCCGCGCCGACGCCCTGCGCACGCAGCTCTTCCACCGCATGCGAACTTTCCTCGACAAGTACGAGTTCCTCGCCGGCCCGGTGAACCAGCTGCCGCCTTTCCCGGTGGACCTCGACTACCCGCGCGAGATCGCCGGCACGAAGATGGGCAACTACCTCGACTGGATGAAGACCTGCTATTACGTGACGATCACCAGCCACCCGGCCATCTCGGTGCCGGCGGGGTTCACCAACGACCCGGTGCCGCTGCCCGTGGGCCTGCAGATCGTGGGCCGCTACCGCGACGACTTCGGCGTGCTCCAGCTCGCGCATGCGTTTGAAGAGGTGACGGGCATCGCGAAGCAGCGGCCCGCGCTAGCGGGTTGACCATGGGCGGCACGACCAACCTCAGCCTGGCGGCCGGAGACCTGCCTTTCGTCCGCGAGATGAATGACTGGGTGCTGCAGGCGCCCGTGATGGCCGCGCTGCGCGCCGCGCAGTCCGAGGCCGCCGCGAAGCTTGCGCGCGAACCGGGCCTGCGCTCGACGTTCATCACGCTCGATCCCGCGGGCTGCGGCAGTCCGGCGATCGAGGGCATCGGCACCCTGCGGGTCGCCGTCAGCCGCGCGGGCGTCGACACAGCGGTCGAGCGGCATCCCAACAGCACCCAGTACCTGTTCGTGCTCGACGGCCCAGTGGAAACGCACGTCGAAACAGCGCAGGGCTGGCGCGTCGACCGGTACGGCGAGGGCGGCGCCGCCGCGCTGGAAGACCGCTGGCACCTCGTGCCGCAGGCGGTGTGGCACAAATCGAACGCCCCCGGCCCGGGCGACTGCACGGTGGTCGCGCTGCACACCGCGCGCGAAGTCGCCGACGAGTATCGCGGCCGGCAGGGTTAGCCAGCACAATTTCGACTAAATAGGTTCCTGAAGTCCGCTCTGGGAGCCGCTCCCAGGCCAGTCAGTGTACTGGTACCGGTACATCCAACTCGAGGACCGCAGCATCGTCCACCGGGCGCATGGGCGCCCAGTTGGTCGAGCGCACGTAATCCGGCCGCGGACCGGGAACGTCCTGCGGCCGGTTCGAGCAGGTGTTGAAGCAGAAGTAGGCCTGCCAGCGGTCCTTGTGCGAGAGGTTGTGGCCGCTCGAATGCATCAGGTTGCAATGGAAGATCGCGCAGGTCCCGGCCTTACCGGAGATCGCCACGGGCGCGGGCGACTCGGCCATGCGGCGCTTCATGTCCTCCGGCGTCACCGACCATAGGCGGTACGCGGTGCTGGTGTCGAGATAGGCTTCGGTGCGTCCCCACTTGTGGCTTCCCGGCAGCAGGTACAGGCATCCGCTGAGTTCAGTGGCGTCGTCGAGCATCACCATGTAGGTCGCCATGTCCGGGCGCTGGATGCCGTCGAGGTGCCAGGCGCCGAAGTCCTGGTGCCACGGCCAGACCGAGCCCTCGATCGCCGCCTTGGCGTTCACCTTGGAGTGGTGCAGGTAGAGGTTGTCGTCGCCCAGCAGCTGCTGCGTAACGCCCAACACCCGCGGCGTGCGCGACAGGGCCCGGTACGCGGGCGAGGCACCGGCGCCGTTGTCCTCGTGCAGGCGGAACATGGACTTGGGCGCGCCTGTCGAGCCTTCGCGCACCGTGCCCGGAGCGTCGACGTGCATGAGCCTCTCCACCTCGCGGCGCAGCAGCGCGACCTCCGGCGCGGAGACGATCCCCGGAAATATCAGAAAGCCGTCACGCTCGTAAGCGGCCTTTTGCGCTGCGGTCAGCTTCATGTGTGCATCCTCCTCGTGCGAAAGTCTAGCACCCGGCCCGGGCCTCGTTTATCTTCCGTTCTCCACCAAATTTCCAGGGTGCCACCGAAATGAAAGCCGTTGGTTTCAGGCAAAGCCTGCCGATCGCCGAGCGCGATTCGCTCATCGACTTCGAGATGCCCGACCCCGTGCCCGGCCCGCGCGACCTGCTGGTCGAAGTGAGGGCGGTTTCGGTCAACCCGGTCGACACCAAGATGCGCATGCGCGGCGTCGCGGCGGGCGAGACCAAGGTGCTCGGGTTCGATGCCGCCGGGGTGGTCAAGGCGACCGGAAAGGACGTGACCCTGTACCGCGCGGGCGACGAGGTGTTCTACGCCGGCTCCAACATCCGGCCCGGCACCAACGCCGAGCTGCACCTCGTCGATGAGCGCATCGTCGGCTCGAAGCCCAGGCAGGTGTCGTTCGCCGAGGCCGCGGCGCTGCCGCTGACCTCGATCACCGCCTGGGAGATGCTGTTCGACCGCTTCGGCATCACGCGCAACACCACCGGGAGCCTCCTCGTGGTCGGCGGCGCGGGCGGCGTGGGTTCGATCATGATGCAGCTCGCGCGCAAGCTCACCCACCTCACGGTGATCGCGACCGCCTCGCGCCCGGAAACCGTGGACTGGTGCGTCAAACACGGTGCGCACCACGTCGTCGACCACACCCGGCCGTTGCAGGACGAACTGAAACGCCACGGATTTCCGGAGGTGAACTACATCGCGGGCCTCACCGCCACGGCTAAGCACCTGCCGGTGTATCCCGCGATCCTCGCGCCGCAAGGCAAGCTCGGCGTGATCGACGACCCGGCCACGTTCGACATCCTGCCTTTCAAGCGAAAGTGCAACTCGGTGCACTGGGAGGCGATGTTCACGCGCTCCATGTTCACCACCGACGACATGATCCTGCAGCACGACCTGCTCGACGAGGTCTCGGCGCTCGTGGACGCGCGCACCCTGCATACGACGCTCACGCAGAATCTGGGCACGATCAACGCAGCCAACCTGAAGAAAGCCCACGCGCTGATCGCGAGCGGCAGGTCGATCGGCAAGGTAGTGCTGGAAGGGTTTTGACATGGCCGGCATGACCGTGAAAAGCCTCGAGACCCTCGCCTGCGACGCGGGCTGGCGCAACTACCACTTCGTCAAGGTCACCACCGACAGCGGCATCGTCGGCTGGAGCGAGTACGACGAGGGCTTCGGCGCGCCGGGCGTGGGTGCGGTGATCGAAAAGCTCGCCGCCCGCGTGGTGGGCAAATCCGCCGACGAGCACGAGCGCATCTTCGCCGAACTCAACAGCGCGACGCGCCCCGCCTCGGGCGGCATCGTGGCCCTCGCCATGGGCGCGATCGAGAACGCGCTGCTCGACGCCAAGGCCAAGGGTCTGGGCGTGCCGGTGTATACGCTGCTCGGCGGCAAGATCCGCGACCGCATCCGCGTGTACTGGTCGCACTGCTGCACCTGGCGTATCAACCACCCTTCGTTCTACCCACCGGCGATCACCGACCTCGAAGGCGTGAAGGCCCTGGGCCGCGAAGTGCGCGAGAAAGGCTTCACGGCGTGCAAGACCAACATTTTCATTTACGACGGCGAGAAGAAGAATCCGCGCGGCTACCGGCCGGGGTTCGGCGTGCCGTTCACGCCCGAACTGAACATCGACCGCACGGTGCTCAAGAACCTCGTCATGCACCTCGAGGCGCTGCGCGAAGGCACCGGGCCGGACGTGGACATCCTGTTGGACCTCAACTTCAACGCCAAGACCGAAGGCTATCTCAGGATCCTGCGCGCAATCGAACACCTCGACCTGTTCTGGGTGGAGATCGACACTTTCAACCCGCAGGCGCTGGCCTATATCCGCCGCCAGAGCCGCCACCCGATCAGCTCATGCGAGACGCTGCTGGGGCTCGGGGAGTTCCTGCCGTACTTGCGCGAGCAGGCGATGGACGTGGCGATCGTCGACACGCCCTGGAACGGGGTGTGGCAGTCGATGAAGATCGCGGCCGCGGCCGCGGCGCACGAGGTGAACGTCGCCCCGCACAATTTCTACGGGCACCTGTGCACGATGATGAACGCGCATTTCTCGGCGGCCGTGCCGAACCTGCGCATCATGGAAACCGACATCGACCGCATCGCCTGGGACCACGAGCTCTTCACCCACGTGCCCGAGTTCGTCGACGGACACCTCATCCTGCCGGACCGCCCGGGCTGGGGCACCGAGCCCGACGAGGAGGCGATGCGCGCCCACCCGCCCAAGCCGCGCGAGGCGATGCTCAGCTACGGCGGCCGGAAGGCCTGAGGCCCCCCGGGGCGAATGTCGCCCGCTCCGTGCGCCAGCGCACAGATGGAATGCCCTCCCAGAGTGCAGTCTTACTGCACGCCTAGACTTGGTTGGCGGCCAGCCCCATCCGATCCATCACAGGAGCCAGACATGAAATTGTCACTGAAGAGAATGATTTGCCACTTTATGGTGTTTGCGATGGCGATGCTGCCGTTCCAGTCGAGCCAGGCCGGCATGATCGGGGTGGACCAGCTGGTGTCCTCGTCGGCTGCTTCGCTGGCTGATCGCGCCACCGTGTCGAGCTTCCTGGAGCGCGCCGAAACCTCCAGCCAGCTCCAGTCCATGGGCGTGGATGCAGCAACCGCGAAAGCCCGCGTCGCCGCGATGACCGATGCGGAAGTCGGCACCCTGGCCGGCAAGATCAACGCGCAGCCCGCCGGCGCCGATGGCGGCAGCCTACTGCTGCTGATCGTCGTCATCTTCGCGATCTGGTACTTCGCATTCCGTCGCTGATCCCAGCCGTGACGTACAAGGGCGCCCGCGGCATCGCGGGCGCCTTTTTTCTTTTGGCCGCCCTCGGCGGCTGCGCGTCGATGGTCCCGCAGACCATGGGCCTGCGCGAAGACTGGCCGGCCGGCGTGCCGGAGCGGATCGAACTGGCCGAGGTGCCGTTCTTTGCGCAGGACGAATACCAATGCGGTCCCGCTGCGCTTGCAACCGCGCTGGGCCACGCAGGGGTCCGTGTCACGCCGGAGGAACTCGTGAACGAGGTCTACCTGCCGGCGCGCCAGGGCAGCCTGCAGGTGGAGATGCTGTCCGCGGCGCGGCGCCATGGCATCGTTTCGTACCGCCTGGCGCCCAATTACGCCGACCTGCTGCGCGAAGTGGCCGCGGGCAATCCCGTGGTCATCCTGCAGGACACGGGACCGGGGATGATCACCAACTGGCACTATGCCGTGGTCGTCGGCTACGACTACCCGGCCGGTGAGCTTTACCTGCGCTCGGGAACGAACAAGCGCCAGGCCATGCCCTTTACCGTGCTCGAGTACACCTGGAAGAAAGGCAGCTACTGGGCGATGGTGGTCATGCCGCCCGGCCGCCTCCCCGCGACCGCGACCGAGACCGGATATCTCGATGCCATCCGGGCCATGGAGCGCGTCGGCGATCCGGGCTCGATCCTCGCCGCCTACAACGCCTTTCTCGCGCGCTGGCCGGACAACATTGCCGCCAGCATCGGCGTGGCCAACAAGCACCATGCACTGGGCGACCTCGCCGCGGCCGAAGCCGTCCTGCGCCGCGCGGCGCTACGCAATCCCGACTCGGTGGTCGTGCTGAACAACCTCGCCCAGACGCTTTCCGACCAGGGACGCAACGCGGAAGCGATGGTCTACATCGAGAAAGCTGCGCAGCCCGAAAGCCTGTTCGCCGCAGCGGTGCAGGAGACGCGCGGCCTCATCCTGCAGCGCCTGGGCAGGAAGGCTGACTAGCCGGGAAGAGCGGCTGCCGCTGCGTCCCGTCAGAACTCGGCCTTCTCGCCGGGCTTTAGCACCAGCACCTTGGTCTGGGTTGCGCCCAGTGCCTGGATGTATTCCTGCGGGGTGCCCTAGTTCATGGGGTTGGCCCCGTAGTGCATCGGAATCACGAACTTCGGCTCCAGCAACTCGCGCGTGGCATAAACCGCGTCCGCCGGGCACCGGCGTGATTCGGCCGCTCTTGTTGAAGCGCGGCAACTGCGCCGGGGGCAGCACCCCCAGCGTGGTCAGCGCCATGTTCAGGTCGCACCATCAATGCAACGAACAGCGCATACGGCTTCATCTTGTTCTCCTTTTCGGTTCAGACCAACCCGTTCTCGCCCTTCACGTCCTCGGGGCGCAGGCCACCCACGCGCGCGCCGATGCGGCCCCGGTTGGCGAATCCGGCGATGAGCGCGATCTCGTCGGCGTGCGGCGCGTCGTGCAGCGTCAGCGTGATGCCGTCGTAAAAGGAGCGCACGTACAGCGCATCCTTGTGGTTGAACGGGATGTCGATCGTGGTGCCTGGCCCGCCGCGCTTGGTCATCGAGGAGATCCAGGCCTTGCCGCTGCCCTGCGCGGCGCGCATCGGCTCGGCGAAGGCTGTCGTCAGCAGCGCATTGACGTGCTCCTGCTCGCCGGCCATGCCGGCGATGCCGCCCTTGCCGAGGCTCTTCACCTTGTAGGATCCCATCGCCTGCAGCCCGCGCTCCGCCATGAGGCGGCCGAGCTCGACGCTGGCGTCGATCAGGGGCTTGAGGTCCTCGACGTAGCGGCCCGCATAGGGGTTCGCCACGACGGCAACGACCGCAACCTTGCGCAGGAGCTCCCCGCCCGCCGGGGCGACGGTCTCTTCGACAAACGTGAACCACCTTTTGACTGGCATCTGCATGGTTGTGCTGCTCCCCTGTGGGTTGGTACCGGGCCGGTAACCCTAAGTTACTAGAACTTTCGCACTGCGCGCGCCCTGCCGGTCCGGATTCTTGCACGAACCGGCAATTTGTTTCTCCACCGGTGCGTCCGGCGCTCGGCCTTGGGTTAGTCTTTGGATTCCTTGGAGGAGGAAGCAGTCCGTTGGCGATCAACAACCTTAGCCTGTTCGCAGCTTGCGTTGCGATCTGGAGCACGACCTGGCTTGCGATCACGTTCCAGCTGGGCGCGGTTGCGCCCGAAGTCAGCGTCGCGTGGCGGTTCCTGCTCGCCGGCCTCGCCGTGGGCGCAGCGTGCTTCGCGCGTGGCGCCTCGCTGCGGCTCACGCGCGCCGAGCACGTCGCGATGGCGCTCATGGGCGTTACGATGTACAGCGCGGGCTACATCTGCGTGTACTACGCCGAGGGCCACCTCGTCTCGGGCCTGGTCGCGGTGGGATTCTCGGCCGCGCCGCTGCTGTCGATGTTCGGGCTGCGCCTGTTTTTCGGCCAGCCCCTCACCGCGCGCATGGCGATCGGCTCGCTCGCCGGGATCGCCGGCATCGTGCTGGTGTTCTGGCCCGAGTTCGAGCGCCTCTCCGACAACCGCGGCGCCGCCGCCGGCGCGCTGTTCACCGTGCTGGCGGTACTGGCGGCGACCGTGGGCGGACTCGTCGCGCACCGCAATCACCGGCGCGCCATGCACGGCCTGCCCTACATGGCCTGGAGCATGCTCTACGGTGGGCTGTTCGCGCTCGTGATCGCGCTCGCGCTGGGCCGCCCGCTCGCGTTCGACCTCTCGGCCCGCTACCTGGTTTCGCTCCTCTACCTCGCCTTCGTCGGATCGGTAGCCGCCTTCGCGTGCTGGCTTGCGCTGATCGGGCGCATCGGCCCGGCGCGTGCGTCGTATGTCGGCGTGATGGTGCCGGTCGCCGCGCTGCTCCTCTCCACGATCTTCGAGAACCTCGCCTGGCACCCGCTCATGGTCGCGGGCATGCTCGTGTCGGTGGCGGGGAACGTGCTGGTGCTGCGCAATCAGGGCAAGCCCGCCGGCTAGCAGGCCGCTCCCGCCGGATCAATCGCGCGCAATGCGCGTTGCCGCACCGATTCGCGCGCCCCATGGGCCTAGCGTGGTGGCACGAATCGTAGTGCGCACACGCGATCCGGTCCCAACCGAGTGCGAACCGTGCGCTACCCCATGCCTAAGAGGAACGACCATGAAACACTCAGTGCTGTTGGAAGCGATGGCAAAACGCCCACTCTTGCTCGCGGTGGTTGCGACATTCGCCGCGGGATGCGCGACGACGGAACCCGTCGCCCAGTACCAGCCGCAATACCAGCCGCCGCAGCAGATCAGCTACGTCGGCCCGGCCGGTCCGGCGGGCGCGACCGGTGCCACGGGTGCGCAAGGCGCCACCGGAGCCACCGGAGCCACCGGCATGTCGGTTCCCGGGCCTGCGGGCCCGATGGGCCACGCAGGTGCCACAGGCATTCAGGGCCCGACCGGCGCAACCGGCAGTGCCGGCGCTATGGTTGTCGGCCGCGCAGGACCCGCCGGCCCCACCGGCGCGACCGGGGCGCAAGGCGCGACCGGCTACACCGGCGCTCAAGGCGCGACCGTCTCCGGCCCTGCCGGCCCCGTCGGCATGACAGGACCCACGGGGATGCAGGGCGTGGTGGGCAGCACGGGTGCGCAGGGCCCGACGACCGAGGGCCCCACTGGCCCGGCCGGCTCCGTCGGTGCCACGGGCGCCACGGGCGCCACCGGCTACACCGGCGCGCAAGGCAGCATGCAGTTGTCCGGCATCAGCGGCCCGGTCGGCGCGTCCGGCCCCGCGGGTGCGAAGGGCGCGAAAGGCGCGACCGGCTCGCAGGGCCCGATGGCTACCGGCGGCGGCTGGAGTTCGTTCAGCGAGTACCGCTTCTACGGCGACGACGCGCAGATCCAGAGGTCGGACGAGAACAAGGCGCGCGCGCTTGCAACCTACATGTACCAGAACCCGGCCGTGCGGGCCGCCATCGACGGGCCCAACCCGGTCCGTGTGAACAACGTCCGCAACGCGCTGATCCAGGCCGGCGTCCCGGCCAACCGCATCCAGACCGGCACCTTCGGAAACCCTCAACTCAGGAGCGACCGCAGGGTGGAAGTGCTGCTCAGCTCGGCAAACTGAAGCGACTTCAGCAAGCACAGCCGACGGCCCGCCCTGCGGGCCGTTTTTCTTACTGCGCGCGGCGCGGGCGCAGCGTGGCGATGCGCATCGCGGCGGCGTAGTTCGCCCATACCGTCGTGCCCGTCTGCGCGCTGAAGCGCGCCGCCGTGTCGCCGCTGTAGAACTGCACGGGCACCGCCTCGTGCGTGACCAGGCCCTCTCTGATGATTGTCCGGGTCACGCTGAAATGCAGGTGCGCTTCGGACGAGTACCCGGTGTTGCCGGTGTATCCCAGCAGGTCGCCGGCGTCCACGCGCTCGCCCGGCGTGACGACGGCCGGCCCCGGCGACAGGTGCGCGTACTCTGCGACCGTGCCGTCGGCGTGCAGGATCGCCACGGTGTTCGCCTTGTACAGGTAGGCCGGGTCGTAGCCGCCTTCCGTGTAACGCAGTGTCACGTCGATGACGACGCCGGCCCGCGCCGCCGTCACGGGGCTGCCGGCCGGCATTG
>JANNWA010000369.1:0-5955 GCA_031408275.1 Pseudomonadota bacterium | reverse complement strand
GCACCGACCGCCAGGTGCTGGCCGTCACCCACCTCCCGCAGGTGGCCGCCCAGGGCGACGCGCAATGGACGGTCGCGAAAGGCGGTGGCAAGGCGAAAGTGCGCACCAGCGTGACGCGCCTCGACCAGGCCGGCCGGGTGGAGGAACTCGCCCGGATGCTGGGCGGCACCGAGATCACGGCCACGACGCGCAAGCACGCCGCGGAGCTGCTGGGCAGCTAGCGCAAGAGTCAAACAAGACCGTACCCTGGAAGCCTTCCTCATCTCCACGCTGGTCGTGGCCGTCGGCGAGATCGGTGACAAGACGCAACTGCTGGCGCTGCTGCTTTCGGCGCGCTATCGCCGGCCGGTGCCGATCATCCTCGGGATCCTCTGCGCCACGCTGCTGAACCATGCCCTGGCCGGTTTGCTGGGCGGGTGGATCCGCGCATCCATCGGGCCGGACACCCTGCGCTGGGGGCTGGGCGTGTCCTTCCTCGCAATTGCGGCGTGGGCGCTGAAGCCCGACAAGATCGACGCGGAACCGCAGACCATCGGGAAGTACGGCGTCTTCGCGGTGACCCTGGTGGCGTTCTTCCTCGCCGAGATGGGCGACAAGACACAGATCGCAACGGTGGCCCTTGCGGCGCGGTTCGAATCGCTCGCGGCGGTGGTCGTGGGAACCACGGCGGGCATGCTGCTGGCGAATGTGCCTGCGGTGTTCCTGGCGGACCGGGCGTCGACCAGGATCCCGTTCAAGGCCATCCGCTACATTGCTGCGGCGCTGTTTGCGGCAATGGGAATCGCCGCGCTTGCCGGGTTTAGCTTCGGCTAACGGACTGCTTTTCGGTATGCGCAGTCGGTCTTGATGCAGTCCGCGTACAGCGCGAGCGAGTGGCCGTGCAGGGCGAACCCCTTCTCGCGCGCGATCTCGTTCTGCCGCGCTTCGATCTGCGGATCGAAGAACTCTTCCACGCGCCCGCACTGCAGGCACACCAGGTGGTCATGATGTTGCCCCTCGTTCAGCTCGAATACCGACTTGCCGGTCTCGAAGTGCTGTCGCGACAGCAGGCCGGCCTGCTCGAACTGGGTCAGCACGCGATAGACGGTGGCGAGGCCGATGTCGATGCTCTCGGCGATCAGCGCCTTGTAGACGTCCTCGGCCGACAGGTGCCGCACCTTGCTCGTCTCGAACAACTCGAGGATTTTGCGGCGCGGGAGCGTCGCCTTGAGTCCGATCTCTTTGAGGCTTTGCGAGGTATTCATGGGGGAGTGGGTGTGCGGCAGGAACCATCCAACCTATCGGATATCATATAGGCATTCCACAGCATTGAGAAAACGCGGTGACTTTCGCTTTTGCAGCTCGCCATTCTGGTGTATGCGCCCTGGCCGCAGGCCTGCTTTCCGCATGCAGCTACCTGCCTTCGATGCCTTCGGGCAATCCGCTCAGGCCTTACCGCATCGAGATCCAGCAGGGCAACTACCTGTCGGCTGAAGCGGTGGCGCAACTGAAGGTGGGCATGACGCGCGACCAGGTGCGGTTCGTGCTCGGCACGCCATTGGTTACCGACGTGTTCCACGGCAACCGCTGGGACTATGTCTATTACCGCGAGCCCAGGGACGGCCCGAAGGAGCGAATGAGCGTCACCGTGTTCTTCGAGGAGGACCGGCTCGCGCGGATCGTGTCGGACATTCCGGCGAAACCCGCTGCCGCGGCACCGGCCGGCAAGGCCGACGCAAAGAACTAGGGATCAGGGGGGCGGGATGCGGATAGCGATTGCAGGAAGTTCGGGGCGCATGGGGCGCACCCTGATCGAGTGCGTGCTGCGGGACCCGGGGCTCACGCTTTCGGGCGCGCTCGAGCAACCCGGCCACGCGCTGCTCGGCAAGGATGCCGGCGAGTTCGCGGGCGCGGCGACAGGGATCGTAGTTACGGCCGACATCGCGGCCGTGCTTGCGCAGTCGGACGCCCTCATCGACTTCACCCGGCCGGCCGGCACCCTTGCCCATCTGGAGGCCTGCCTGAAGTCCGGCACCAAAATGGTGATCGGCACCACGGGATTCGCGGACGCGGAAAAGCAGCGCATCGCAGCGGCCGCGAAAGGAATCGCGATCATGTTCGCGCCGAACATGGCCGTGGGCGTGAACGTGACCTTCAAGCTCGCCGAGATCGCCGCGCGCAGCCTCGGGGACGACTACGACGTGGAGATCATCGAGGCCCACCATCGCCACAAGGTGGACGCACCGTCCGGCACCGCGCTGAAGATGGGCGAAGTGGTGGCCGCTGCGCTCGGGCGCGATCCGGCGAAGGTCTTCGTGCACGGGCGCGAAGGCGACACCGGCGAGCGCGACCCCAAGGAGATCGCGTTCCATGCGATCCGCGGCGGCGACATCGTCGGCGAGCACACCGTGATGTTTGCGGGCATGGGCGAGCGGGTCGAAGTCACGGTCAAGTCCTCCAGCCGCTCGACCTACGCCACCGGGGCCCTGCGGGCCGCCAAGTTCCTGAAGGACAAGGCAAGCGGCCTGTTCGACATGCAGGACGTACTGGGGCTGAAGTAGGGCGCCTCGCTGGCTGCGCATCGACCGCGCATTGCCCTGAGGGGTCCCTTCACGGTATAATTTCGCGCTTCGTACCGAAGCGGGAAAGGCCAGCGGCCTCTCCCGCTTCGTCGTTTCTAGTTCGCGCATCCACTCCTGGAGTTTTAGTGTCCCAGTCTCCCGCAGCCGCCCTCGTCCTTGCCGACGGGACGGTATTCCGGGGCAGGAGCATCGGTGCGCCGGGGACGGCGGTCGGCGAAGTCGTGTTCAACACCGCGATGACCGGCTACCAGGAGATCCTCACCGATCCCTCCTACTGCCGCCAGATCGTCACCCTCACCTATCCGCACATCGGCAACACCGGCGCGAATGCCGAGGACGCCGAATCGGCGCGCATCCACGCGGCCGGCCTCGTGGTGCGCGACGTTCCCGCATTGCTCTCCAACTGGCGCTCCAAGGAAAGCCTGCCGGCCTATCTCGCGCGCAGCGGCGTGGTCGGCATCGCCGACATCGATACCCGCAAGCTCACGCGCTTGTTGCGGGAGAAGGGCGCGCAGAGCGGATGCCTTGTCGCGGGCGACACCCTCGCTGCCGCGGACATCGACCGTGCGCTGAAGGAAGCGCGCGCGTTTCCGGGCCTCGCCGGGATGGATCTGGCAAAAGTCGTGTCCACGCCATCGTCCTATGAGTGGACCGAGGGCGCATGGCGGCTGGGCAAGGGCTTCAGGCAGGTGGATCGCCCGCCGTTCCACGTCGTTGCCTACGATTACGGCATCAAGCGCAATATCCTCAGGCTGCTCGCCGAGCGCGGCGCGCACGTTACGGTCCTGCCCGCGCAGGCCGGCGCGAAGGAAGCCCTTGCCCTGAAACCCGATGGCATCTTCCTGTCCAACGGACCCGGCGACCCCGAGCCGTGCGACTACGCGATCGGCGCGATCCGCACTATCCTCGACACCACGAAGATCCCGGTGTTCGGCATCTGCCTCGGCCACCAGCTGATGGGCCTCGCCTCGGGCGCGAAGACCATCAAGATGAAGTTCGGCCACCATGGTGCGAACCACCCGGTGCAGGACCTCGACACCGGGGCGGTGGCGATCACCAGCCAGAACCACGGCTTCGCGGTCGACCCGGCATCGCTTCCCGCGAACCTGCGCACCACGCACGTTTCGCTCTTCGACGGGTCGCTGCAGGGCCTCGCGCGTACCGACCGTCCGGCGTTCTGCTTCCAGGGCCACCCCGAAGCGAGTCCCGGCCCGCATGACATCGGATACCTCTTCGAGCGTTTTGCAAAGTTGATGGAGGCGGGCCGGCACGCCTAGGCGCGCCCGTTTCCCCATGCCCAAGAGAACCGACCTCCGATCGATCCTCATCATCGGCGCCGGCCCGATCGTCATCGGCCAGGCGTGCGAGTTCGACTATTCCGGGGCGCAGGCCTGCAAGGCGCTGCGCGCCGAGGGCTATCGGGTGATCCTCGTGAACTCGAACCCCGCGACGATCATGACCGACCCGGAAATGGCCGACGCCACCTACATCGAGCCGATCACCTGGCAGACGGTCGAGCGGATCTTCGAAAAAGAGCGCCCCGACGCGCTGCTGCCCACCATGGGCGGGCAGACCGCGCTCAACTGCGCGCTGGACCTCGCCAAGCACGGCGTGCTGGAAAAGTACGGCGTCGAGATGATCGGCGCCACGCGCGAGGCGATCGACAAGGCCGAGGACCGCGAAAAGTTCAAGAAGGCGATGACCAAGATCGGCCTCGCTTCGGCGCGCTCTTCCATGGCGCATTCGCTCGAGGAGGCCCTGCAGGTCCAGGCCGCGTTCGGCTACCCCACGGTGATCCGGCCCTCGTTCACGATGGGCGGGTCGGGCGGCGGCATCGCCTACAACCGCGAGGAGTTCGTGGCCATCTGCGAGCGCGGGCTGGAGGCCTCCCCGACCAGGGACTTGCTGATCGAGGAGTCGCTGATCGGCTGGAAGGAATTCGAGATGGAAGTGGTGCGGGACCGCGCGGACAACTGCATCATCGTCTGCTCGATCGAGAACCTCGACCCGATGGGCGTGCACACCGGCGACTCGATCACGGTGGCGCCCTCGCAGACGCTGACCGACCGGGAATACCAGGTCATGCGCGACGCGTCGATCGACGTGCTGCGCGAGATCGGCGTCGATACCGGCGGCTCGAACGTGCAGTTCGCGATCAACCCCGACGACGGGCGCATGGTGGTGATCGAGATGAACCCGCGCGTGTCGCGCTCGTCCGCTCTCGCGTCGAAGGCGACGGGTTTTCCAATTGCGAAAATTGCAGCCAAGCTCGCCGTCGGTTATACGCTCGACGAGCTGCGCAACGACATCACCGGCGGCGCCACGCCCGCCTCGTTCGAGCCGACCATCGACTATGTGGTGACCAAGGTCCCGCGCTTCGCGTTCGAGAAGTTCCCGCAGGCCAACGACCGCCTCACCACCCAGATGAAGTCCGTGGGGGAGGTGATGGCCATCGGCCGCACGTTCCAGGAGTCCTTCCAGAAGGCGCTGCGCGGGCTGGAGGTCGGCGTGGACGGCCTCAACCAGAAGACCACCGACCGCGAGACCATCGAGAAGGAGCTCGGCGAGCCCGGGCCGGAGCGCATCTGGTACGTGGGGGACGCGTTCGAGAACGGCTTCACGCTGGAGGAAGTCCACCAGCTCACGAAGATCGACCCGTGGTTCCTCGACCAGATCAAGCAGATCGTCGACATCGAGATGGAGCTCGACGACGCGCAGCTCGGCTCGATCGACGCGGCCCGGATGCGTGCGCTCAAGCGCATGGGCTTTTCCGACCGGCGCCTGGCGCACCTGTTCAACACGGGCGAGACGGAAGTGCGCGCCGCGCGGCATGCCTTCGGGGTGCGCCCGGTCTACAAGCGGGTGGACACCTGCGCGGCGGAATTCTCCACCGACACGGCGTACATGTACTCCACCTATGAGGAGGAGTGCGAGTCCGAGCCCACCGATCGCAAGAAGATCATCGTGCTGGGCGGCGGGCCGAACCGCATCGGGCAGGGCATCGAGTTCGACTACTGCTGCGTGCACGCGGCGCTGGCGCTGCGCGAGGACGGGTTCGAGACCATCATGGTCAACTGCAATCCCGAAACGGTATCCACCGACTACGACACCAGCGACCGCCTGTACTTCGAGCCGGTGACGCTGGAAGACGTGCTCGAGATCGTCGACAAAGAGCGTCCCACTGGCGTCATCGTGCAATACGGTGGTCAGACACCGCTGAAGCTGGCGCTGGACCTGGAACGTGCGGGCGTGCCCATCATCGGCACCAGCCCCGACAGCATCGACATCGCCGAAGACCGCGAACGCTTTCAGGCCTTGCTGCACACGCTCGGCCTGAAGCAGCCGCCCAACCGCACGGCACGCACCGAAGAAGCCGCGCTCGAACTGGCGCGCC
>JANNWA010000368.1:0-2894 GCA_031408275.1 Pseudomonadota bacterium | reverse complement strand
TGCCACGTCCAGCACGAGGCGCTCCCAGTCGTCCATGTTCCTGCCGGGAAGGTCGGGATCCGGCAGTTGCCCGTTTACCTGGAGAAATACCAGGCACGCAGCCAGCCCCGTGCGCTTGTTGCCATCCACGAATGGATGGTTGCTGCACAAGTAGAAAAGGTAGGCGGCCGCCATTTCGATCGCGTCGCCGAGGAGGGCCTGACCGCCGAAAGTGGCTTGCGGCGCTGCTATGGCCGATTCGAGCAGGGCGCGCGATCGGAGTCCGGTGCCCCCGCCGTGCGCCGCTAGCACCTCGGTGTGGATGGCGAGTACCGCCTCCACGTCGAGGTGGACATATTGCTTTTCAGGCAAGGCGCTTGAACAGCGCGCTGTTGCGGCGGATCAGGTCTTTCGCGCTGGCGCCGGCCTCTTCGGCCGTCACGACCGACCGCATGGGCGTGAGCGTCACCGTCCCGCCCTCGTGCACCACCACGTTGACCTCGTCGCCGACCTTAAGGCCGGTCAGCTCGCACAGCGCCTGGTCGAAGATCAGGCCCTGCGAATTGCCCATTTTCTTGATGGTCTTGATCATGGGCGCAGTGTAAAACAAAGTATTACGCCCGTCTACGGGCCCGCCCGGGCTAGGGCGTCGGAAGCGTGGTCGCCGCGGAGACGAGCCGGATTTCGGACAGGGACCAGTCGGCGAGGGCGCGCAGCTCGAGCAGGCTGTGCATCAGGACGGTGCCCGTCGCGCCGGTCAGGCCGATGCTGCCGGTCTGGATCGCGGTCAACGACTGGATCGCCACGTCGAGCAGGCGCCGCTCCTCGTTCGAAAAGACCACCAGGCGGTCGTAAAGCTGGTCCGCCTGCGCATTCAGGGTGGCCTGGCGGTTGCTCCCGTGCGCGGTGACGGCGTCCGCGATGGCGTTGTCCAGGCACCGGTTGAGCGTGCGGAATTCGTCGGTGGTAATCGGCGCCTTCTGCTCGATGGCCAGTTCGGTGGCGGCCTGGCAGACATCGCCGTACTCGTGCACCACTTGGTCGATCGTAAAGCCCAGGCGCAGCATTTCGGCCCCGTGCAGGGCGGCGGCCCGCCCGATCTCGGAATAGGCGGGCGTCGGCTCCGGATCGTCGGGCGCGCGTTCGGTCGTCATCTGCTCGTGGCGCAGGGTGTCCACGAGTTGCTGCAGGAACAGCGGCACGCCGTGGTCCACCGCGGCGGGGATCGCGAACGGAATGAACCGCTTCGCCACCTTGTCCCGGCAGGTCGCGATCAGCTGGTTGCGGTTGGCGGTGAGGAATTCATGCAGCATGCTTCCAAGATACGCAGCTCCCGGCCGGCCTCTCTGTTCGGGAACGCACATATGGCGCCGAGCGCCATGTGTGGCGTGGCGCACATACGGGAGGCGGCGGGGCGCAGATACTTTACAGTCCCAGTCCTCGGGGAAGTGTCATGAAGACCATTCGCCCAATCGCACGAAAGTCGCCAGGAAAGGCGCCCACCGGGATCGTCGGGTTCGACGAGATCACCAGCGGCGGCCTGCCGCGAGGCCGCACGACCCTGCTGGTGGGCGGGCCAGGCTCCGGCAAGACCATTTTCGCCCTGCAGTTTCTCGTCCATGGCGCCCAGGCGTGCAAGGAACCGGGCATCTTCGTGGCGTTCGAGGAATTCTCCAGACGCATCGTGGCCAATTCCCGCAGCTTTGGCTGGGGCCTTGCGAACCTGCAGCCCAAGGGAGTGTTTTTCCTGGATGCCCAGCCCGCGCCCGACCAGATCCAGTCCGGGGATTTCGACCTCAGCGGGATGCTCGCGGTGCTGGCGGCCAAGTGCAGCGAAATGGGGGCGCGGCGCATCGTGTTCGACGCCCTCGACATCGTCCTCGCGCTGCTGCCGGACCAGGTCGCGAGGCGGCGGGAAATCTACCGCCTGCACGATTGGCTGCTGGCGCGCGAAATCACCGGCGTAGTCACTACGAAGGCCGGCGGCGACGAAGGCAGCTCCCTCGGCACGGAGCAGTTCGGCTTCATGCAGTTCATGGTGGACTGCGCCGTGATCCTGAAGCACGGCGTGGAGCGCGGCGTTTCGCAGCGCAACCTGCGCGTGCAGAAATACCGAGGCTCCACCTTCGACGAGAACGAGTCGCCTTTCGTCATCGGCAAGCGCGGATTCGAGGTGGCCGTCGCGCGCCCGCTGGGCCGCGGGGCCCCGAACGTGACCAAGGAGCGCGTGTCGAGCGGCATCCAGAGGCTCGATACGATGCTGGGCGGCGGTTACTACCGCGGCGCAAGCGTGCTCATCACCGGTTCGCCCGGGACGTCCAAGACGACCCTCGCCGCCTCCTTTGCGCAGGCCGCCTGCCGGCGCGGCGAACGCACGCTGTTCGTGAGCTTCGACGCCGAGTCGGGCGAGGTCGTCCGCGACCTGACCTCGGTGGGTATCCAGCTGGGCAGATACATCAAGAGCGGCCGCTTGCGCGTGGTCTCGGCGCGCGCCACCAATGCCAGCGCGGAGACCTACCTCGTTCGCATCAAGACGCTGGCGCACGATCATCGCGCGCGGTGCCTGGTGATCGACCCGATCTCGACGTGGTCCAAGTCCGGGGCGGGCCTGAGCGCGCACAGCGTGGCGGAACGGCTGATCGACTGGTCGAAGGCGGACGGGCTCACGCTGCTCTGCACCAGCCTGCTCGACGAGCTGGAAAGCCGCAGCGAGCACGGCTCGTCGCCGCAGATCTCGACGCTCGCCGACACCTGGATCCACCTGAGTTACCTCGTCCAGGCCGGCGAGCGGAACCGGGCGCTCTCGATCATCAAGTCGCGCGGCTCGGCGCACTCGAACCAGGTCCGGGAGCTGATCCTCAGCAACGACGGCGTGACGCTGGCCGATACCTACAATTCCGGCGGCAACGTGCTGA
>JANNWA010000367.1:0-1932 GCA_031408275.1 Pseudomonadota bacterium | reverse complement strand
CCAGCGCGGCCGAGTAGCTCGAGCCCCAAAGCAGCAGCGGCGCGCCCTGCGCCTCGGCCTTGCCCCATTGCAGGGCCGCCGCCATGTCGGGCAAGCCGCCTTCGTAGCGCGTCGAGCGGCCCAGCGCGGCCACGGTCTTGTTGCTCCCGCCGAAGTAGTCGCCACCCGAGCGCTGGTCGATGGCCAGCACCGTGAAGCCGGCCGCGGCGAGCCGCGGGGCAATGGTCGAGTACTCCGCGTGGTTCGACTCGGCCTGGTGGAAAGCGAGGATCACCGGCGCCTTCGGACCGGCCGCGCGCCAGACCTCGCCGTAGACCTTGACGTTGTCGGCGGCGGTGAGCACGACCGGCTCCGCGGCGGCGAAGCCAGGCAGCAGGGAGAACAGCACAAGGCAAACAAAGCGGGACATCGTGGTGCGCATTCTAACCGTCCCGGCCGGGGATGGCGGCGCACGCTGCCTTACCAGATCGTCGCGACTTCCTTGAGCTTGCGGAGCTGGGTGTCTGATGTGACAAGGGGGGACTGGTACAGCCGTGCCGTCGCGGCAATCAGCCGGTCAGCCGGATCGCCGTGGGAAAACATGTCGGACTGCGAGAGCACGGCAATTTCAGGGGTGATGGGAAGCACTCGCAGCCGGCGCGAGGAAATCAGGTCGTCGAGGAACTGGCGCGCGTCCATCACGGGATCGAGCCGCTTTCGGGAAATCAGCATCGCGATCTCCCACAGGCTGATGTCGCAGCACGCCAGTTCCCCGTCCTCGAACGCGGACTCGATCGCCTTGCGCGCCCGCACCGACAGTCTGGATGGCGCCAGCGCGTCATAGACCAGCGCATTGGTATCCAGGACGATCAACGCTCCGCCTCCCACTTCGCCCCGGTCGGGCTGACCACATCGCCTACCGTGCAGTGCTTGCGCACGGCCAGCAGGCGCTCGCGCGCCTCCTGCTGGGGATCGCCACCGGCCACAATACGAGCGATGACCCTGCCGCGCGAGGTCACCTCGATCTCCCTGCCTTTCTTCACTTCGGCAAGGTATGCCGGGAGATTCTGGCGGAGCTCGGTCACGTTGACTTCTGTCTTGGGAGTCTTCGGCATGGCGCCTCTCAATATGTACATATTAAGTGTACATAACCGGGTTCCCGCTGTAAAGCGGCCGGTTGACGCAAGCGCCGAAGGGCGTGACCATAGGTCTGTCCGGATGAGCCCTTATGCACCTCCTCGACCACATCTCCATCACCGTCCGCGACCTCGACCGCTCCCGCCCTTTCTATGTCGAAATCATGGCGGCGCTCGGGGCGGCGATCGTTTACGAGCGCAAGGACGCGATCGGGTTCGGGCAGCGCAACCGGCCCGGCGACGACGGACACACCTATCTCAGCGTATTCCTTTCCCCCGAGGCCGTGCCCGATCCGCGGCGCCACTGGTGTTTTCGCGCTGATTCCGTGGAGCGTGTGCGGTCGTTCCACCGCGCGGGCCTCGCGGCGGGCGGGCAGGATGCCGGCGCCCCGGCCCTGCGCCCCCATTACCACCCGCAGTACTACGCCGCGTTCCTCCTCGACCCCGAAGGCAACAAGGTGGAGGCCGTGTTCCATCGCGGCGACACCTGACTCCGTGCGCGTCAGCCTCGACCACGCACACGTATTCGCCTCCGACGTCGCGGCGACGATCGACTTCCTGTCGCGCATGTTCGGTGCGACGGTGGTGTGGGACGAGGAAGCCGCCGGGACCCGCAACGTGCGCATGGCGCTGGGCCGGGCCTTCATCCACATTTACGCCCAGCCGCCCCGGGGCCGGCGCGGCGGGGCGGTGCATCACCTGGGAATCGAGACCGACGACCTCGAAGCGCTGGTGGCCCGCATGCGGACAAACGGGTTCGAGTTCCGCAACCCCATCCGCGACGAGCCGCGCTTTCGCTACGTCATGGTGGCGGGAC
>JANNWA010000366.1:0-18630 GCA_031408275.1 Pseudomonadota bacterium | reverse complement strand
AACAGGGTCTTTCCCAAGTCAAACCTCCGAGTATTTCTTTTCGAACGACCACACGTCCGGAAAACCGGCGAGGTCGTGCATCTGGTGCATGTCCCAGGCGGGCACCGGGCTGCCCGAAGTGCTGCCGTGTGCTTCGAGGTGTCGGTAGGCGCCGTCCAGCGCTGCGCAGGCGGCCGCCATGCCCGCGCTGGGGTAGATCGCGATCGAATACCCGTACTCGATGAGCTTTTCGCGCGACACCACCGGCGAGCGCCCGGTCGGCACCATGTTGGCCAGCAGCCACGCCTTCCCGCGCAGTTCCTCGCCCACCTTCTTGAACTCGGCTTCCGATTCCGGCGACTCCACGAATACGATGTCGGCCCCGGCCTTGGCGAAAGCCTTGCCGCGCGCGATGGCCTCGTCGATGCCGTGCGCGGTGCGCGCGTCAGTGCGCGCGATGATGAGGAAGTCCTTGCTGCGGCGCGAGTCCAGTGCCACTTCGATTCTCTTGAGCATGTCCTTGAGCGGGACCACGCGCCGGTTGGGCGTATGCCCGCACTTCTTCGGCATCTCCTGGTCTTCCATCTGCATGGCCTGCACGCCGGCGCCTTCGTAGCCGCGCACCGTCTCGCGGATGTTGATCAGGCCGCCAAAGCCCGTATCGGCGTCCGCGATCAGCGGCTTCGAGACCCCGCCGGCAATCGTGCGCGCGCGCTCGACCATGTCGCGGTAAGTCACGAGCCCCGCGTCGGCGAGGCCGAGGTGGGATACCGACACGCCGTAACCGGTCATGTAGAGCGCCTTGAAATCCATGCGGTCGGCGATCCGCGCGGAGAACATTTCGTACACGCCCGGCGCGACGATGAACTCGCCCGAGGCGAGGATGCTGCGCAGGTTGCCCATGGGCTATTCGATCCGGATGTTGGCCTGCTTGACCACGGGCGCCCAGCGCGCGAGGTCGGCGCGGATCTGGGCGGCAAATTCGTCGGGCTTGTTGCCCACCGGATCGATGCCGAGGACGGCGTAGCGTTCCTTCACCTCAGGCGTTTGCAGCACGGCCGCGATGTCCGCCTGCAGGCGCTCGACGATCGCGCGCGGCGTATTGGCCGGCGCGAGTATGCCCACCCAGGAGTCGACCACGAACCCGGCAAAGCCGTTCTCGATAAAGGTCGGCACGTCGGGGGCGCCCGCCGCGCGGGTGGCGCTGGACAGGCCCAGGCCCTTCAGCCGGCCGGTCTTCATGAACTGCTGCGCCCCTGCGACCGCCGTGCACACAAGCGGGATCTGCCCACCCACGGCGTCCGCGATGGCCTGGCCGCCGCCCTTGTAGGGCACGTGAACGAGGCCCGCGCCGGTGAGCTGGCTCAGCATTTCGCAGGCCAGGTGCGCGCTGCTGCCGGTGCCGGCCGAACCGTAGGTGAAGGTGCCGGGTTTCGCCTTCGCCAGGGCGATCAGCTCGCGCAGGTCTTTCGCCGGAACCGAGGGATGCGCAACGACGATGACGCCCGCATCGCCGAGTTTGGTGACGGGCGCGAAGTCGCGCAGCACGTCGAACCCGAGCCTGGCGTACACGTGCGGGTTGACGACGATGGTGCCGTCGTACCCGAGCAGCAGCGTGTAGCCGTCCGGCGCGCTCTTGGCCACCTGCTCGCTGCCGATGTTGCCCGCTGCGCCGGGGCGGTTTTCCACCACCACGGACTGGCCCAGCCTCGCGCCCAGCCGGTCGGCGATGGTGCGCGCGCTGTTGTCGGCGATGCCGCCGGGCGAAAACGGCACCACGATGCGCACCGTCTTGGCGGGCCACTGGGCGAGCGCCGGCGCGAAGCTGCAGGCCAGCACGAAGCCGATCGCAATCCGCAATCCGCGGTGTAGTCGCATGATGTTGCTCCCCCGTGTGAGTCGAGAGGCATTCTACCGGCCCGCGCGGCGTACCGGCAGGTTCAGCGCGGATAGGAGCCGTTATTGCAGTCCAGCGTGGTGCCGTTTACGTACTCCGGTGACACGGATCCCAGCCACAGGATGACCTGGGCCACCTCGTCGGGCCGGGCGGCGCGGCCGGAATAGACGCTGCGGGTGACCATGTCCTTTCTCGACTGCGGCAACTGCTCGTACATTTCGGTGTGCGTCGGACCCGGGGCCACGGCGTTGACGAGCACGCCGTGCGGCCCGAGCTGCGTTGCCCAGCTTTTGGTGAGGTTCAGGAGCCCGGCCTTGGTGATTCCATACCAGAGGTCCGGGTGTCCGGTGAAAGCGGCCACCGATCCGACGTTCACGATGCGTCCTCCCTTGCGTTTGACCATCTGCGGCGAGAGCGCTGCGATCAGCGCCACCGGTGCCTCGAGGTTAACGGCCAGGATTTCCCGTTTATGAGCTTCGGGAATCGCGTCGTAGGGTTCGCAGTACAGGACGCCTGCGTTGTTGACCAGGGTGTGGACTTCGCCAAGAGACGCGGCCATCGCCCCGATCCCGGCGATGCCCGTGAGGTCGTAGTCGATCCGCTCCACGGCACCCGTGGCGTCGAACGTCCCGAAGTCCTTGTCCAGCGCAAGCACACGCCAGCCGGCGCCAAGGAAGGCCTTGGCCGTCGCGAGGCCGATGCCGCGCCCCGCACCCGTTACAAGAGCGGTGCGCACGGGGCCCGCCTTACAGGCCTGGCATCGTGAAGCCGGCGGTTTTCAGGTCGGTGATGACCTGCGCCTCATGCGCCGCGGAAAGCTCGGTGAGCGGCGGGCGCACGGTCTTCCACTGCGGGTCGTTGCCGAAGTGCGCGATGATCGCCTTGAGCGCCGGGATCATCGGCACCTTCTGCACGATGTTGCGCGTGGCGGTGATGCCGGCCTGCAGCTTGTCGGCATCCGCGCCGCGCCAGTTGCGGTATACGTTGTCGATCGCCGCGGGGTTCACGTTGCCCGTGGCGGTGATGCAGCCCGTGCCGCCGTTGCGCAGGTTGTCGAGCAGGAACACTTCGCTGCCCGCGAACACGTCGAAGCCGTTCTTGGCGAACGCGTCGAGCATGGCCTTGGTGTTCGACCAGTCGCCGGAGGAGTCCTTCGCGCCCGCGACGATGCCGGGATACTTCGACAGCAGCCGCTCGATCAGGTTGAGCGTGATCGGCACGTTCGACACCGGCGGGATGTGGTACAGGTACAGGCGCAGGCGCTCGTCGCCGACGCGCTCGATGACCTCCGCAAAGTTGCGGTACAGGCCCTCGTCGGACACACCCTTGTAGTAGAACGGCGGCAGCATCAGCACGCCGCCGCAGCCCAGCTTCACCGCAGCCGCGGTCATCCGCACCGAATCGGTGAGCGCGCAGGCGCCGGTGCCGGGCATCAACTGCGCGGCGGATACCCCACCCTTCACCAGGGCTTCCAGCAGCTCGAGCTTCTCGTCGACCGACAGGGAGTTGGCTTCGCTGTTGGTGCCGAATACCGCGAGGCCCGAGCAGCCGTGATTCAGCAGCCACTTGCAATGGCGCACGAAGCGGTCGGTGTCGGGCGAGAGGTCCTTGCGGAACGGGGTGACGACGGGCGAGAGGACGCCGGTGATGCGTTGTTGTGCGGGCATGGGATCGACTCTTTGCGGTAGGAAGGAAGGCCGGCTTACTGCGGCTGGATGTTGGCCTGCTTGACGATGCGGCGGTAAACGCCGATTTCGTCGCGCACGAACTTTGCGAACTCCTCCGGCTTCATCGGCGCGGGGATGAGGCCGAGCTTGGCGAACTGCTCTTTCACGTCGGGGATCTGCAGGCTGGCGGTCACCTGCGCGTTGAGCTTCTGCACCACCGCGGCGGGCGTACCGGCCGGGGCCCACATGCCGAACCATAGCGTCATGTTGTACTCGGGCAGGCCCTGTTCGGCGAGTGGCGCCACGTTGGGCAGCACGTCGGCGCGGCCCTTGGTGGAGACGCCGAGCGCGGCGAGCTTGCCTTCCTTGACGAGGTTCACGGCGGCATTGATCGGCGCCATGTAAAACGCCGTGCGGCCCGCGAGCGTGTCCTGGATCGCGTCCGGCGAGCCTTTGAACGGGATGTGCAGCATCTTCAGGCCCGCCAGGCCGACGGCGTACTCTGCCGCAAGGTGGGTGGAAGAACCGATCCCGGCCGAGGCGAACGGGATATCGCCGGGCTTCGCCCTCGCCGCGTCGAGCAGCGCCTTGAGGCTCGTATACGGTCCCGTGGGGGAAGTCACCATCACGTAGGGCGTCATGCCGAGGAGCGCAACGTCGACGAGGTCCTTGAGCGGGTCGTAGGGCAGGCTCTTGTAGATGGCCGGGTTGGCGGCATGGGAGGACGACTGCACCAGCAGGGTGTAGCCGTCGGGGTCTGACTTGACCACGGCCTGCGTGCCGATGATGCCGCCGGCGCCGGGCCGGTTCTCGACCACGATAGGTTGCTTCAATGCGTCGCCAATGTACCTGCCGAGGATGCGGCCGGCGATGTCCGCGCCTGAGCCCGGCGTGAGGGGGACGATGAAGCGGATGGGTTTGGCGGGGAACTCCTGCGCAGTGGCCGGCAGGGCGAGCGTCGCCACCGCAAGCGCGGCGGCGAACTTCATCAGGATATTCAAGTGGGAGTCTCCAGCGGGGCGCTACATGTACAGTCTGGCGAGGTCCTGGATGGCTTTGGCCTCAGGGTGCTTGTAGAGCAGTTCGAGCCAGCGCGCGCGCGTGTTCTTCAGCCCGCGCAGGTCGATGCCGAGCGAGTCGGCCTCGTCGATCGCGAGCGTGATGTCCTTCACCAGGTGCTTGGGGTAGAACCCCGGCGTGAAATCGCCGCGGAACGCCTTCGCCGCCTGGATGCGCAGCGCCTTCGAGTCGGCGGTGCCGGTCTGCAGCGTCGCGAGCATGGTCTCGCCGTCGAGGCCGGCCTTGCGCGAGAAGAACAGGCCCTCGATCGCCGAAAGCACGTTCTGCGAAACGATCACCTGGTTGACGAGTTTGGCGCGCTGGCCCTGGCCGGCCGCGCCGAAATGCACGATCGTCTTGCCCATGGTCGCCAGCAGCGGCTGGGCCGCTTCGAAGTCGGGCTTGTCGCCGCCGACCATGATGGTCAGCGTCCCGTCCGCCGCGCCCTGCTCGCCGCCGGTGACCGGCGCGTCGAGCGCGCGCATACCCTTGGCTTTGGCCGCCGCGTGGATGCGCTCGGCCAGCTTCGGGCTGGAGGTCGTCATGTCGACCAGCAGGGCGCCGGGTTGCGCGGATTCGAGCACGCCGCCTTTGCCGAAATAGACTTCCTCGACGTCGGCCGGGGCGCTCACCATGGTGATGACCGCTTCCGAGCCTTTGCACGCATCGGCGATGCTTGCCGCGCGTCGCGCGCCCTTGGCCACCAGCGGGTCGGCCTTTTCCGCGGAGCGCGAATATGCGGTGAGCGGGAATCCGCCGGCGGCCACGTTGGCCGCCTGGCGCACGCCCATGATGCCGATTCCGATGAAGGCGGTTTTCATGGTCAGTCGATCTTCGCGCCGGAGGCCTTGACCACCGGCGCCCAGCGGACGATCTCCACCTTGATCATGTCCGTCATGTGATCGGCTGTGCCGGGGATGATGAGGTAGCCGAGATCCGTCATGCGCTTCACGAAGTCGGGGGCTTTCGCGCCGCGGACCGTTTCGGCGTTCAGCCGCGAGACGATCTCCTTCGGCGTGCCGGCAGGCGCGGCAATGCCGAACCACACGCCCGACTCGTAACCGGGCACGCCGGCTTCGGCGACGGTGGGCAGGTCGGGCAGCGCCGGGTCTCGCTTCGCGCCGGTGGTGGCCAGTGCCTTCAGTTTGCCGCCCTTGATGTGCGGCAAGGAGGACGGGATGTTGTCGAACATCATGTTCACCTGCCCGCCGATCAGGTCGGCCACTGCGGGCCCGCTCCCCTTGTAGGGGATGTGCAGCATGTCCACTCCCGTCAAGTGCTTGAACAGTTCCCCTGACATGTGAATAGAGGTGCCGTTGCCGGACGAGGCGTAGGTGAGTTTGCCGGGGTTCGCCTTGGCCGCTGCGATCACGTCGCGCACCGAGTTGCCCGGCACCGAAGGGTGCAGCACCAGCACGTTGTTGAGCGACACCAGCGGGGCGACCGGTACCAGGTCCTTGTTCGGGTCGTAGTTCATCTTGGTATACAGGGCGGGGTTGATCGCCTGGATCCCGCTGGTGGTCATGAGCAGTGTGTACCCGTCGGCTGTCGCCTTCGCCGCCATCTCGCCGCCCAGGTTGCCGCCCGCGCCGGGACGGTTTTCCACGGTCACTGGCTGGCCGAGGCTTTTCTGCAGCTCGTTGGCGATGGCGCGCGACGCGATATCCACGGCGCCGGCCGGCGGGAACGGGCAGATCAGCCGGATGGGCTTGGAGGGATAGGCCTGGCCGAAGGCGAGCGCGGGCGCGAGTACGGCCGCGGCGACGGCTGCACGTGCAGCGAACACGGCGGTTTTGAGGGGCGTTGTCATGGCTTTGTCTGTCTCCTTGGAACGAGGCCGCAATTATAAGCGCAGGGTAAACTGCACGGTTTCGCGCACCGTTCACCCCGGAACCCCCCCATGCCCCACTTTTCCAGCGCAGTAAACATCGGTGACCTGCGCCGCGCCGCGAAGCGGCGCTTGCCGCGCGCGATCTTCGACTTCTTCGACGGCGGCGCCGAGGACGAGATCGCGCTGCGCGACAACCGTGCCGCCTACGAACGCGTGAGGCTTGCGCCACGCGTGCTGCGCGACGTGTCGAAGATCGACATGTCCTGCGAAATCCTCGGGGGGCCTTCCAAGCTGCCCCTGGTGATCGCACCGACCGGCGGCATCGGGATCGCCTGGCCGGGCGCGGACCTCGCGATCGCGCGCGCGGCGGCCCAGTACGGCATTCCGTACACGCTGTCGACGACGGCCACCGCGACGATCGAAGCCGTGGCCGAGGCCAACGGCGCCGGGCGCCGCTGGTTCCAGCTCTACATCCTCTACGACCGCGCTTTCACCGACAAGCTCGTGGAGCGGGCCTGGGCCGCAGGGTACGAAGCGCTGGTCGTGACCGTCGACCTGCCCGTAGGCGGCAAGCGCGAGCGCGACTCGTACAACCGGTTCGTGCAGCCGTTCCGGCCGCGCGCCTGGCAGATCCTCGAGGCCTTCACCAAGCCGGATTGGGCCCTGCGCATCCTCGCCAACGGCGGGCTGCCGACGCTCGAGAACCTGCGCGGCTTCGACAACAAGAAGAGCGAAACGCTGGTGTCGATCTCGTCGGCGGTCGGGCAGAACCTCGACTCGGCCTTCGACTACGCGGGCCTCCAGCGCCTGCGCGATCTCTGGAAGGGCAAGCTCCTCGTCAAGGGCGTGGCGCGCGCGGACGACGCCCAGCGCCTCGTGCAGCTCGGCGCGGCCGGGTTCTGGATCTCCAACCACGGCGGGCGGCAGCTCGACGGCGCGCGGGCCACGCTGGATTGCCTGCCCGCGATCGCGGCGGCCGTCGGCGCCAAGGTGCCCGTGCTGGTCGACGGCGGGGTGCGGCGCGGTTCGGACATGATCAAGGCGCGCGCCCTGGGCGCACAAGCGGTATGCGCAGGCCGCCCCACGCTGTACGGTGCCTCGGCCGGTGGCGAGCCCGGCGCGCTGCACGCGCTGGCGATCCTCGCCGACGAGTTGCACCGGAACATGCAGCTGTGCGGCACCCGCACCATCGCCGAGATCGACCGGGATTTGATAGCGGTCTGAGGAAGGGTGGAGCCCCCTTACTTCACTATCTCCAGCAACTCCACCTCGAACACCAGCGTCGCGCCGGGCTTTATGACCGGCGGCGAGCCGCGATCGCCGTAGGCGATATTCGCGGGGCACACGAGGCGGCTCTTGCCGCCGACCTTGATCTGCTGCACGCCTTCGGTCCAGCACTTGATCACGCCGGCCAGCGGGAAGGTGGCCGGCTCGCCACGCCGCACCGAGCTGTCGAAGACCGTGCCGTCGGCGAGGGTGCCGTGATAGTGGACCTTGACCGTGCTCGCGGCGGTCGGCGTCGGGCCGCTGCCTTCCTTGATCGCCTTCACGATGGCGCCCGATTCGGTCTTCTTCGCGCCCGCCTCGGCCGCCGCCTTGGCGAGGAACGCGGCGCCGGCGGCTTTCTCCTTCTCGGTCCCGGCCGACGCGCGCGATTCCGCGAGCGGCTGGATCTTCGGGCCGAACGTCTGCATGTCCACCTTGAGCGGGCGCTTCAGCACGCCGTCGGACATGCCTTCCTTGACGATCTCGAGTTCGGCCGCGGTGAGCGAGAAGTCGCCGAGCGACTGGCTGACCGCCACGCCCAGCGCGTAGAACGTCTTCTGCCGGTCGTTGGCGAGGTCCGCCGCACCCGCGAGGCTGGCGCCGAAAAGTGCCGTCAGGCAGAACAGGATGATTCTCATGCAGTGCTCCTTGCGTGGTTAGTGTTCAATCCGCCCGGATCCGGGCCTTGGCCACGATGCGCGCGTTGGCCTCGTACTCTGCGCGCACCGTCTTTGCGAACGGTTCCACCGCCCCGGGCGACGGGACGTTGTCCAGCTTCACCAGCCGCTCGATCATGTCGGGGGCGGCGAGCGCCTTGTTGACCTCGGCGTTCAGGCGCTTCAGGACCGCATCGGGCGTGCGGCCGGGGGCGAAGATCCCGAATTGCGAAGTCAGGTTCGACTCGGGAAACCCGAGCTCGGTCAGGGTCGGCACGTTCGGCATCGCCGCGAGGCGCTGCGGCGCGGCCACCGCAAGGACGCGCATGCGGCCCTGGGCGATCAGCGCGTTTACGCCGGGGCTCGGGTTGGAGGTGAACAGCTCGAACTGCCCGCCTGCGGCGTCGGTGATGACCTGCCCGCCGCCTTTGTACGGCACATGGATGATGTCCACGCCGGCCGCGAGTTTGATCTGCTCGAGCATCAGGTGCCCGAGCGTCGCGATGCCCGAGGTCGCGAGG
Organism: Pseudomonadota bacterium; assembly: GCA_031408275.1. GTDB lineage: Bacteria > Pseudomonadota > Gammaproteobacteria > Burkholderiales > SG8-39 > SZAS-79. Next base: position 9,754 of record JANNWA010000366.1, on the reverse strand, counting down.
CGCAGGGACGCGGGCTTCGCCTTCGCCTGCGCGATGACGTCGTTGAAGTCCTTGCCGGCGAACGCCTGGGTCGCAAGCATGTAGACCGGCGAATACATCACGCTGGCGACCGGGGCGATGTCCGCCTGCGGGTCGTAGGGGACCTTGCCCACATGCGGCAGCAGGGTCACCGGGCTGATGGCGGAGAACGCAAGCGTGTAGCCGTCGGCCGGCGATTTCGCCATGGCATCCATGCCGATGCTGCCGCCCGCGCCGCCCTTGTTTTCGACGATGACCGGCTGGCCGAGCTGCGCGGCGAGCTTTTCGGCCAGCGGCCGGGCCACGCCATCGCTGGTGCCGCCCGGCGGGTAGACCACGATCAGGCGGATCGCCTTCGAGGGAAATCCCTGCGCTGCCGCGGGCAACGCGATGCAGGTTCCCAGGACAACCAGGAGCACGGCCAAGGCGCGATTGATCATGCGCGCATTCTACTTGCTGCAAGTGCGGGCGCAGTGGGGTGAACCAGCGGATACGGCCGGTCGTACAAAGTGTTACAAGGTAGGGTTGCCCATTCAGGGCGCGACCCGCTATAAAGCCGGATCAGCGACCCGCATAGAAAGCCCGCGAATCCCATGACCTTGCCTGCCGCGAACCTGCCCACGAACCGATCGTTCCTGCGCCGCCGCCTGACCTGGATCCTCGCGGCCCTGCTGGTCGCCGCCGGGGCGGGCGCGTACTACCACTTCTACTACGCGCCGCAGGGCGCCCCGCAGCCGGTGCCGGGCGCGGGCAAGGCCGGTCCCGGCAAAGGCAAGGGGCGGTTCGGCGACCGGCCGGTGCCGGTGATTGCGACTGCGGCAAAGACGGGCGACGTGAACGTCTATCTCGCGGGCCTGGGCTCGGTCACGCCCCTGGCCACCGTGGCGGTCAGGAGCCGCGTCGACGGCCAGCTCATGAGCGTGCTGTTCAAGGAAGGCCAGGTGGTGCGTGTGGGCGAGTTGCTCGCGGAGATCGATCCGCGCCCCTATCAGGTGCAGCTCGCGACCGCCGAAGGCCAGATGGCGCGCGACCAGGCCCTGCTGAAGAACGCGCAGATCGACCTGGCGCGCTATCGCACGCTGCTGGAGCAGGATTCGATCGCGAAGCAGCAGGTCGACACGCAGGAAGCGCTGGTGCGGCAGTACGAGGGCACGGTGAGGATCGACCAGGCCGCCATCGATACCGCGAAGCTCCAGCTCACCTATTGCCGGGTCACCGCGCCGGTCAGCGGGCGCCTGGGTCTGCGCCAGGTCGATGCGGGCAACATCGTGCGTGCGGGCGACGCGACCGGCCTGGTCGTGATTGCGCAGCTGCAGCCGATCACGGTGGTGTTCACCATTCCCGAGGACAGCCTGCCGCCCGTGATGGCCAAGCTGCGTGCAGGCGAGAAGCTCTCCGTGGACGCCTACGACCGCGCCGACAAGGTCAAGCTCGCCAGCGGCACGCTGCTGACGGCGGACAACCAGATCGACCCGGCGACCGGGACCGTCAAGCTCAAGGCGCAGTTCCCGAACACCGACAACGCGCTCTTCCCGAGCCAGTTCGCGAACGTACGCATGCTGGTGGACGTGAAACGCGATGCGGTGCTGGTGCCGAACGCGGCGGTGCAAAGGGGCACGCCCGGCACGTTCGTGTACGTGGTCAGCGCCGAGAACACGGTGTCGGTACGCAGGGTCAGGCTCGGACCCGCGCAGGGTGAAGTCGCCTCCGTCGAATCCGGACTGGCTGCCGGCGAGATGGTGGTGGTGGACGGCGCGGACAAGTTGCGTGAGGGCGCCAAGGTCGACGTCACCGCGCGGGAGGCCGCGGCCGCCAAGGGCGCCATGCGCAAGGGCGGCGGCGAAAGGAAGGGCCCCGGGGGCGAGCCCGGCAAGGGGGCAGGCGGGACTGCGGCCGCGCCCGCGGCGCCTGCTGCAGCGACGCAGTCGGGGGCTTCGCCGGGAGCACAGTCCGGTGGACAGCCGGGCGGCGGCTGGCAGTCTCTGGAGCCCGCGGAGAAGGCCCGGCGCTGGGCCGAGATCACTGCGCGCATCGACCGCGGCGAGTTCGGCGAGGAGATCAGGAAACTCCCCGAGGAGGGCCGCAGGCAGGCCATGCGCGAGCTGCGCCAGAGGCGCGAGGCGGCCGGCGGAAACGCGCAGTAGCCGCAGCCGCGTTGATCCGCTCCCGATCCGGCGACTGATCCCCACATGAACCCGTCACGCATCTTCATCCTGCGGCCGGTGGCGACCTCGCTCTTCATGGTCGCCATCATGCTCGCAGGCATCGTCGCCTATCGCATACTGCCGGTCTCGGCGCTGCCGGAGGTCGATTACCCGACCATCCAGGTGGTGACGCTCTATCCCGGCGCGAGTCCCGACGTGGTCACCTCGTCGATCACCGCGCCGCTGGAGCGCCAGTTCGGCCAGATGCCCGGCCTGAACCAGATGTCCTCCACCAGTTCCGGCGGGGCCTCGGTCGTCACGCTGCAGTTCGGGCTGGACCTCAAGCTCGACGTCGCCGAGCAGCAGGTGCAGGCCGCGATCAACGCCTCGGCCAACCTGATGCCCTCGGACCTGCCGGTGCCGCCGATCTACAGCAAGGTCAACCCGGCCGACGCGCCGATCATCACGCTGGCGGTCACCTCGAAGACCGTGCCGCTGCCCAAGGTGCAGAACCTCGTCGACACGCGCATCGCGCAGAAGATCTCGCAGTTGCCCGGCGTCGGGCTGGTCAGCATCGGCGGCGGCCAGCGGCCGGCGGTGCGCATCCAGGCCAATCCCAAGGCCCTCGCCGCCTACGGGATGTCGCTCGAGGACCTGCGCACCGCGATCGCCAGCGCCAACGTCAACCAGGCCAAGGGCAGCTTCGACGGCCCCACGCGCGCGTCCACGATCGACGCCAACGACCAGCTGAAATCCGCGGCCGAATACCGCGACCTCGTGGTGTCCTACGAGAACGGCCGCCCGGTGCGCCTGTCGGACGTGGCCGACACGCTGGACGACGCGGAGAACGTGCGCCTCGCGGCCTGGGCCAACGAAACGGCCGCGGTGCTGGTGAACATCCAGCGCCAGCCGGGCGCCAACGTGATCGAGGTGGTCGACAGCATCAAGAAGCTCCTGCCGCAGCTGCAGGCGACGATGCCCGGTTCCGTGGACATCGCGCTCCTCACCGATCGCACCACCACCATCCGCGCCTCGGTTCGCGACGTGAAGATCGAACTCGCGCTGGCGGTCGGGCTGGTGGTGCTGGTGATCTTCCTGTTCCTGCGCAGCGCCACGGCGACCCTGATCCCCAGCGTGGCGGTGCCGGTGTCCCTGGTGGGCACGTTCGGCGTGATGTACCTCTGCGGGTTCAGCATCAACAACCTCACGCTCATGGCGCTCACGATCGCGACCGGCTTCGTGGTCGATGACGCCATCGTGATGATCGAGAACGTGTCGCGCTACATCGAGGGCACGGACGGCTCCCCGCCCATGTCGCCGATGGAGGCGGCCCTCAAGGGCTCGGAGCAGATCGGCTTCACGATCATATCGCTCACCGTGTCCCTGATCGCGGTGCTGATCCCGCTGCTGTTCATGGGCGACGTGGTGGGGCGCCTGTTTCGCGAGTTCGCGATCACGCTCGCGGTGGCGATCCTGATCTCGGCGGTGGTCTCGCTCACGCTCACGCCGATGATGTGCGCGCGGCTGCTGCGCCACAAACCCGAATCCGAGCAGGGCCGGTTTTACCGCGTGAGCGGGCGCTTCCTCGACGCGGTGATCGCGCGATACGCCCGCATGCTCGACTGGGTCCTCGACCGGCAGGCGGCCACGCTGCTGGTGGCGGTCGGCACGCTCGCGCTGACCGTGGTCCTCTACCTGCTCGTCCCGAAGGGGTTCTTCCCGTCGCAGGACACGGGCGTGATCCAGGGCGTGTCCGAGGCCCCGCAGTCGATCTCGTTCGCGGCGATGGCCGAGCGCCAGCAGGCGCTGGCGCGGGTGGTGCTCGAAGACCCGGCGGTGGCGAGCCTGTCGTCCTTCATCGGCGTGGACGGCGTCAACACCACGCTGAACAGCGGGCGCGTGCTGATCAACCTGAAGCCGCTTGCGGAGCGCGGCGTAAACGCGGTGGAAGTGATCCGGCGCCTGCAGCAACGCCTCGCGAAGGTGGAAGGCATCACGCTCTACATGCAGCCGGTGCAGGACCTCACCATCGAGGACCGGGTCAGCCGCACGCAGTACCAGTTCAGCGTCGAGGACGCCGACGCAGCGGAACTCGGCCGGTGGGTCCCGCGGCTGGTCGAGAAACTGCGCGGCCTGCCGCAGCTCGCCGACGTCGCGAGCGACGTGCAGGACGACGGCCTGCAGGCCTACGTGGAGATCGACCGCGCCACCGCCGGGCGGCTCGGCGTGACCCCGGCGTCGATCGATAACGCGCTCTACAACGCCTTCGGCCAGCGGTTGATCTCGACCATCTTCACGCAGACCAGCCAGTACCGCGTGGTGCTCGAGGTCAAGCCCGAGTTCCGGCTCGGGCCGGAGGCGCTCGAGAACATCTATATCGGCGCATCGAACGGCAAGCAGGTGAAACTCTCCGCGGTGGCCCGCGTGACCGAGAAGCCCACGCAGCTGCTCATCAGCCACCTGGGCCAGTTCCCGTCGGCCACGATCTCCTTCAACCTCGCGCCGGGCGCTTCGCTCGGCGCGGCGGTCGAGGCCATCCGCGCCGCGGAAAAGGAGCTCGCCCTGCCGCTCTCGGTGCAGACGCGCTTCCAGGGCGCGGCGCTCGCGTTCCAGGCCTCCCTCGACAACACGCTGCTCTTGATTCTCGCGGCCATCATCACCATGTACATCGTGCTGGGCGTGCTGTATGAGAGCTACATTCACCCGGTCACGATCCTCTCCACGCTGCCGTCGGCGGGGGTCGGGGCGCTGCTCGCGCTCATGCTCTCGAAGAACGACCTCGGCATCATCGCGATCATCGGGATCATCCTCCTGATCGGCATCGTCAAGAAGAACGCGATCATGATGATCGATTTCGCCCTCGACGCCGAGCGCAAGGAGGGCAAGGCCCCGCGCGAGGCGATCCGCCAGGCCTGCCTCCTGCGCTTCCGGCCGATCCTCATGACCACCCTGGCGGCCCTGCTCGCCGCGCTGCCGCTGATGCTCGGGACCGGCGTGGGCTCCGAGCTGCGCCAGCCCCTGGGCATCACCATGGTGGGCGGGCTGCTGCTCAGCCAGGTGCTCACGCTGTTCACCACGCCGGTGATCTACCTGTGGTTCGACCGGGTGTCGCGGCGCGCAAGGAAAGGCGTCGAGGGCGTGAGGGACGCAACGTGAGGCACTCCGTTTTTTGCTTTGTCGAGTCTCCTGACTTTGCGAAACTAATGCTCGCGCGATTCGCGCGAGCAAAGAATTTCGCAAAGTCAGGAGATATGGGGCCGACGCGAACGTTAGTGCCGATCGCGTACGCATGAACATCTCGCGCCCCTTCATCGAGAGGCCCGTGGCCACGACCCTGCTCACGGTAGGGATCGCGCTGGCAGGCGCGCTTGCGTTCCGCCTGCTGCCGGTATCCCCGCTCCCGCAGGTGGATTTCCCCACCATCTCTGTGACGGCGCAGCTGCCGGGCGCGAGCCCGGAGACGATGGCCTCGTCGGTGGCCACGCCGCTTGAGCGCTCACTCGGGCGCATCGCGGGGATCACCGAGATCACTTCCACGAGTTCGCTCGGCTCGACGCGGATCACGCTGCAGTTCGACCTCAGCCGGGACATCGATGGCGCGGCCAACGACGTGCAGGCGGCGATCAACGCTGCGCGCACGCTGCTGCCCACGGGGCTGCCGAACAACCCGACCTACCGCAAGGTGAACCCGGCGGACGCGCCGATCATGATCCTGTCGCTGACCTCAGAGTCGCTGACCCAGGGGCAGATGTACGACGCGGCCTCGACCATCCTCGCGCAGAAAATATCGCAACTGAAGGGCATCGGGCAGGTGACCGTGGGCGGGTCGTCCCTCCCGGCGGTGCGCGTGGAACTCAATCCGGCGACGCTCTTCAAGTACGGAATCGGCCTCGAGGAGGTGCGTGCCGCGATCGTGGCCACCAACGCCAACCGCCCGAAGGGGTCGGTGGAGGACGGCGAGCGCCACTGGCAGATCCTCGCCAACGACCAGGCGAGAAAAGCCTCCGAATACATGCCGGTCGTGATTGCGTATCGCAACGGCGCGGCGGTGCGCCTGTCGGACGTGGCCGAGGTGGTGGACTCGGTGCAGGACCTGCGCAACGCCGGATCGGCCAACGGCAAGCCTTCGGTCCTGCTGATCCTCAACCGCCAGCCGAACGCCAACATCATCGAGACCGTGGACCGGGTGCGGGACATCCTGCCCGTATTGAGGGCCTCGATCCCCAGCGCGATCGACCTCGAAGTGGCGCTCGACCGCACGCCGACGATCCGCGCCAGCCTGCGCGACGTGGAGCGCGCGCTGGTGATCTCGATGGGGCTTGTAATCCTCGTGGTGTTCCTGTTTCTGCGCAACTGGCGCGCGACGGTGATCCCGGCCGTGGCGGTGCCGGTGTCGCTGATCGGGACCTTTGCAGTGATGCACCTTTGCGGCTTCAGCCTGAACAACCTGTCGCTGATGGCGCTCACGATCGCCACCGGGTTCGTGGTCGACGACGCCATCGTGGTCCTGGAGAACATATCGCGCCGCATCGACGAGGGTGTGCCCCCGATGCAGGCCGCGCTGCAGGGCTCGCGCGAGGTTGGGTTCACGGTGCTTTCGATGAGCCTGTCGCTGATCGCGGTGTTCATCCCGATCCTGCTGATGGGCGGGATCGTGGGGCGGCTGTTTCGCGAGTTCGCGGTCGTCCTTTCCGTGGCGATATTGATCAGCCTCCTCGTCTCGCTGACCACCACGCCGATGATGTGCGCCCGCCTGCTGCGGCCGGAGCGGGACTTGCAGCACGGCCGGCTGTATCGTGCGGGCGAGCGTTTCTTCGCGCTGATGCTGAAGGCCTACGAGGTGAGCCTCGGCTGGGCGCTGCGCCACGGGCGGACCATGATGGTGCTTCTGGCCGGCACCGTCTGCCTGAATTTTTACCTCTACACCATCGTGCCCAAGGGCTTCTTCCCCCAGCAGGACACGGGCCGGCTGGTGGGCAGCATCCAGGCCGACCAGGGCATTTCGTTCCAGGCAATGCGGGTCAAGGTCGCCCGGCTGGTGGAGATCGTGCGCGCGGACCCGGCCGTCGAAACGGTAGTCGCCTTCACCGGCGGCTTCCAGAGGAACCGCGGCTTCATGTTCGTCACACTGAAACCGCTGGCGGAGAGGAAGCTCTCGGCCGACCAGGTCGTCGGGCGATTGCGGCCGGTCCTGTTTCGCGAACCGGGCGCAAGCCTGTTCCTGGTCCCGGTGCAGGACATCCGCATCGGCGGCCGCCAGGCCAGCGCCCAGTACCAGTTCACCCTGCAGGCCGACGACCTCGAGGAGCTGCGCCGCTGGGAGCCGCGCGTGCGGCGGGCGCTGTCGCAGCTGCCGGAGATCGTCGACGTGAACACCGACCAGGAGGAAAAGGGCCTGCAGACCTCGCTCGTGATCGATCGCGATACCGCCGCGCGGCTGGGCGTCACCACGCGCATGATCGACCAGACCCTCAACAACGCGTTCGGCCAGCGCATCGTGTCGACGATCTACAACCCGCTGAACCAGTACCGCGTGGTGATGGAGGCGGCACCGGAGTTCTGGCAGAGTCCGGAGATCCTGAAGTACGTCCACGTCAGCGCGCCGGGCGGGGTGCAGGTCCCGCTGTCGGCCTTCAGCACCTACGGGCCCACCAATACGCCGCTGGGCGTGAACCACCAGGGGCAGTTTGCCGCGTCCACCATTTCGTTCAACCTGCCGGAAGGGGTGTCGCTTTCGGATGCCACCGCCTCGGTCAGGCAGGCGCTCGACGACATCGGCGTGCCCACCAGCGTGCACGGCACCTTCCAGGGCACGGCGCGCGCCTTCCAGAAGTCGCTCGAGAGCCAGCCCTGGCTGATCCTCGCCGCGCTGGTCACGCTGTACATCGTCCTCGGGATTCTTTACGAAAGCGTCGTGCACCCGATCACGATCCTGTCCACGCTGCCCTCCGCGGGCGTCGGGGCCCTGCTCGCGCTGCTCGCCTTCGGCACCGAGCTCAGCATCATCGCGTTCATCGGGGTGATCCTGCTGATCGGCATCGTGAAGAAGAACGCGATCATGATGATCGACTTCGCGCTCGACGCGGAGAGGAACGAGGGCCTCACGCCCGAGCAGGCGATCTACAAGGCCTGCATCCTGCGCTTCCGGCCGATCATGATGACCACCATGGCGGCGCTGCTCGGAGCGGTGCCGCTGGCGATCGGCTTGGGCGAGGGCGCCGAGTTGCGCAAGCCCCTGGGCATCGCGATCGTCGGCGGCCTGGTGTTCAGCCAGCTGCTCACGCTCTACACGACGCCGGTGGTCTACCTGTATCTTGACCGGTTCCGGCTCTGGGCTGCGCGCCGCTGGTCGCGGAACGCCCGCCACACTGCGCTCGGGGGACAGGCTTCATGAGGGACGCACGCATTGCGCTGAGGTTTGCGACAGTTGCGGCGACAGTTGCGGCTGCAGTTGCGGCGGCGGTTGCGCTTTCGGGCTGCACTGTCGGTCCCGACTACGTGCGGCCGGCCACGGAGGTGCCCGCAGCTTACAAGGAGGGCCTTGCGTGGCAGCCGGCGCAGCCCCGCGACCACGTGAGCCGCGGCAAGTGGTGGGCCGCGTTCGCCGATCCGCAACTCGACCGGCTGCTCGAACAGGTCAACGTGTCCAACCAGACGCTGGTCGCCGCGGAGGCGCAGTTCCGCCAGGCGGTCGCGTTGGCCGATACGGCGCGCGTGCCCTGGTATCCGACCCTCAACGCGAGCGTATCCGCCGTCCGCGCGAGCCCTTCGGCGACTACCGGGCCGGTTGTCGGAACCTCGACCACCACGCGCACGATCTATGCTCTGCCGCTGAACGCATCCTGGGAGGCCGACCTGTGGGGCAGGGTCCGGCGTTCGGTCGAGGCGGGGGAGGCTACCGCGCAGGCGGGCGCCGCCGACCTCGAGAACGCGCGCCTCTCGATCCAGGCGCAGCTCGCGCTGAACTACTTCCTGCTGCGCGCCATCGACGCGCAGAAGCAGTTGCTGGCGGACACGGTAGCGGCCTACGCGAAGTCCCTGGAGTTCACCAACAACCGCTACAAGGCGGGCGTGGCGGCGCGCATCGATGTGGCGCAGGCCGAGACGCAACTGAAGTCCACGCAGGCGCAGCTGCTCGACCTCGGCGTGCAGCGCGCCCAGCTCGAACATGCGATCGCGACGCTGCTCGGCAGGCCCGCGTCCGGTTTCGCGCTGGCGGCCGCGCCGCTGTCGGCCACGCCGCCGCCAATCCCCGCCGGGATTCCCGCGGAACTGCTCGAGCGCCGCCCGGACATCGCCGCGGCCGAGCGCCGGGTCGTGGCCGCGAACGCGCAGGTCGGCGTGGCCAAGGCGGCCTGGTTCCCGACCGCGACGCTCAACGCAACCTATGGGTACCAGACCGCCACGGCGGCCAAGTGGTTCACCGCGCCAAGCAACTTCTGGTCGATTGGCCCGGTGCTGGCCGAGGCGATCTTCGACGGGGGGCGCCGCAAGGCCGTGGGCGAGCAGGCGATGGCCGCGTACGAGGCGAGCGTCGCGAACTACCGCCAGGTGGTGCTCACCGGGTTCCAGGAAGTGGAGGACAACCTCGC
>JANNWA010000365.1:0-3810 GCA_031408275.1 Pseudomonadota bacterium | reverse complement strand
GGCGCGATCGGCGCGGCGCTTGCGGGGTATCACATGCACGGGCAGCGCCCCCGGTTGCAACGGACCGATCGCGATGCGATGCGTGGGGCATATCTCGGGCCCGAATACTCGCAGCAGGCTATAGAGGCGCGCCTGACTGGCGAAGGTGCCGTGTTCGAAATACTGGACGATGAAGCCTTGATGGATGCTTGCGCGCGCGCCCTTGCAGACGGCAAGGCCCTGGGCTGGCATCAGGGGCGCATGGAATTCGGCCCTCGCTCGCTCGGTGCGCGATCCATCCTGGGGGATGCGCGCTCACCGGCGATGCAGCGAACCTTGAATCTCAAGGTGAAGTATCGGGAATCATTCAGGCCGTTCGCGCCGTCGGTGTTGCGGGAGGACGTAAGCGCGTGGTTTGAGCTGGAAGAGGACAGTCCTTACATGCTTCTGGTTGCAGATGTACGAGACGAGCATCGTCTGGAGATGACTGCGGAGCAGCGCACGCTATTCGGCATTGACAAGCTCAATGTCCCGCGTTCGGCAATTCCGGCGGTCACGCACGTCGACTACTCGGCCCGCATCCAGACAGTCCATGAGGACACCAACCCCCGCTACCATCGACTCCTGCACCGGTTCAAGACGCTCACCGGATGTCCCGTCCTTGTCAACACCAGCTTCAATGTGCGGGGCGAGCCGATCGTCTGCACCCCTGAAGACGCCTTTCGTTGTTTCATGGGCACCGACATCGAAGTCCTGGCGGTCGGCAACTGCTTTCTTCGCAAGGAACGGCAAGACCCATCACTCCAGACGCTGTACGAAAGGACGTTCGAGGCCGACTGACTAGTTCGACTGGCAGGGACATGTCGCCCTTCCGCGCAAGTAACGCGCGCTTGGCTCTCGGGCCGACGCAGACCCGCCAACCGAATCCTCGTTGAAAAATTCAGGGTGCCCAGCCCGTTGAACTTCCTGCAAGAGCGGGTTCGTCAACTTAATGTTCCCCGCGACGCAAATGAACTGCACGTCAAGGGCAGCTATCGTGCTCTCGCACCTGCGGCCCCCTGCCACAAGAAGGGAAGCTGGGCACGCTGCCCGGCGTCGTACCGGGGTGGCGCAGGCGGAACGAATTGAACGTGTGACTACTGCCTGCGAAGGGCGGTACTCTATCGATTCGAGCTACGGGCGCGCAAAGCCATTCTTGTATCCGTTAACCGGCGGCTTCGCGGCTGGTCACGTCGCGCACATCGTCCCGCGCAGCCTGCGCGATTCCTGTCAACAGCGCACGCACCTGCCGTTTCCCAGCACTGTTTGTCACCCGCCAGGCAGTAAGCGCCAGATCCAGAAACGCCTGCTCGACCGGCGTGATGGCCTGCACCGCACGTGCCTCATCGAGCCATCCAACCGGCTTGCCGCACAGCGTTTCGATCTGCCGTGCCAGCTTGTCGCCGATCGGCCGCGACGACTTGATCTGGCTCCACATGCTTGGTGATATCTGCAGGCTGGTGGCGAAGGCTTGCTCGAGTCCCTTGGGTGATACACCGGCAGCCATCGCACGTTCGGCGAAACTCTGAAACAGATCGAGGACGTTTTGTCGTCGCAAAATTGTGGTGTTCGCCAATTTGTGTGTGTTCCATGCAACAGGTTGAAATAATATTTTCGCAGGGGCTTGACTACGTTGTAAAGACTATTTACAGTTCGCTCCCATTGCATCTTTCCGCAATCTTCATCCCGACGTTTTCGACAGAGGCCACATCGTGAAATCCAGGCACACCATCAGACGCAACCGACCCATCGCGGGTATGGCGGCGTTCATGCGTGCTGGCGCGATGAAGTCGCCAGGCACCTGCGGCGCGGTCGCGCATCCGGCATTTCCGTCCAGTCAATATTGGCTCGAGCGGAGCGATAGCCAGATGCATCCGGGCGAGGAGCGCGCTTAGGTACGCGCCCTCGAAACTCTGTTCGCAGAGGCCCGGATTCCGCAAGGATCCGGGCCTTTTTGTTTTTGTCCCACCACAACCGGCTTGCGCGCTCCGCGCGCAAGCAGCGATCAACGGATCGCACCACCGAAGTTCGGTGGCCGCTCTTTGACAATTCGGCGCAAGACCGCCGCGGTTCTGGCCGCTGGCAGTTCTTGCACAAATGCGGATGTAGCTCAGTTGGCAGAGCGCGACATTTCCAACGTCGAGGCCACGAGTTCGAGACTCGTCATCCGCTCCACGACGCCACATGTTTGTGGCGTTGCAGAGGCCGGCGGCGGGCTATCCGCGAGGACAGCGCGCCGCCCACCTGCATTCACTTCGGGTGTGCCCATGCACTCCGTTGCCGCGCGACAAGGTGTTGGCGGTGCGGGATGTGCGCGAGCCTAGAGACCCAGGTCACGTGCAGCGAGACACCACATCCGACGGGATGCTCGCGTGTGGGCACAACCGAAGTGAATGACCTACGCCCTCGTAGCTCAGCTGGCAGGGCAGCCGATTTGTAATCGGCAGGCCGCGCGTTCGAATCGTCGCCGGGGGCGCCAAAGCTTTTCTACGCTTCGTTAACTCAGTGGTCAGAGTGCCGACCTGTCTAGTCGGAAGCCGCGAGTTCGACTCTCGCACGAGGCGCCATGACATCTCGCCGGGATAGCTCAGTCGGTAGAGCGGCGCGTTGAAGACGCGTGCGGCGGGGGATCGAAGCCCTCTCCCGGCACCAGGTTTGAACCTCGTTAGCTCAGCTGGATCCAGAGCGCCGGATTACGAATCCGAAAGGCCGCACGTTCGAATCGTGCACGAGGTACCAATGCAATTCCGGGCTAGCTCAATTGGCAGAGCAGCGGCCTCCAAAGCCGAAGGTTCGCGGTTCGACCCCGTGGCCCGGAGCCAAAGTATTTCGGCGTAGCCAAGTGGTCGAAGGCATCTGGCTGCAATCCAGACGGCAGCAATGCCCACGTCCGTTCGAATCGGACCGCTGAATCCACGCCTCGTTAGCTCAGCGGATCAGAGCAACCGGCTTCTACCCGGCAGGTCGGCCGTTCGAATCGGTCACGAGGCGCCAACCATATTTTCCCGTTAGCTCAGTGTAGAGCGCCTGGCGATTTACAAAACACTGAACAAGTCCCTGGAGTGCGGACCAGCCAGCGATGGGACCGGTTGATTGAGCAGCTTGTACATACGATTTTCCAGACCTGCGGGTTTGTTCAGTGTTTCCCATGACCAGGAGGTCCGTGGTTCGAGGCCACGCCGGGGAGCCAGATTCGGATCAACCCGCTTTATCTCGGTGTGGCGCAGTTGGCAGCGCGCGTGATTTGGGATCATGAGGCCGCAGGTTCAAACCCTGCCACCGAGACCAGACAAGCGTGTGCTTGGGTGTGGCCGTAGCTTAATGGCAGAGCCGTGGCTTGTGAATCCGCTGGTGCCGGTTCGACTCCGGCCGGTCACCCCCAAGCACATGCGATCAAGCACCACAATGCGTCGCGAACTCGAGTGGCAGAGTACCGGGCCCTTACCCCGGGCAGTCAGGGTTCGAGCCCCTGGCGACGCACCAGAACATTCATCGCAGCGGTCGCGATGAGCGCAGGTCTGCGTGGCCGGCACCCCGGCGCAAGCCACGACCGTTCAATTTGCAGGTGAAGCAATCCGTTTTAGCCAAACCGCGGGCATCGCAGATGCGCCGGGTCAATCCGCGGGGCAACCCAATGCCCCGCATCACCGTTGAAGGAGGTGTGCCATGCATTTCATTACCGATAACGACTCAAGCTTTCGAGGTCATGGCCAAGCGCCGCAAGGGTTACCCGTCCGAGACGCAGGTCAAGCGCGGGCTGCGTATCGTCGGCGGTAACAAGGAACTGATCGA
>JANNWA010000364.1:0-5305 GCA_031408275.1 Pseudomonadota bacterium | reverse complement strand
CGTTTCGCCGGCGACGATACGCTCGCTCGGAGCAACCAGCGCCTGAGCGACGTAGCTTTGTGCCGTCATTTCTTCCCACACCCGCTTGGTCAGCTTCTCGCCGCGATACGCGGCCTTGCTGCCATAACCGCCGGCCGGTTTGAAAAAAAGCTTGCGCCGCTCGCCCCACAGGCGATCCCGATTCTCGGCGCTCACGATCACGGTGTTGGGAATCGAAGCAAGCAGCACGGCGATTGCCGCATCGCCAACGCCGGTAGCGCGCAGGAAGCGCTCATCGCACAGCAGCGTTAGGTTCCGCTTGTCCGCATAGAGCGCATGCGCGCGCGGATGCGGGCTCATCGCGACTCCGCCCGCCAGGTAGGCGAGCCTGAGAGCCGCCTGCGCGGGATGCGCGAAGGAAAAATCCGTCAGCCGGTTGTACACGAAGTCGACAGGCACGTCGTCGTGCCACAGGCGGCCATCCAAGTGAGTCAGGTCGCGGGGGTCGCAGATCGCCGTCTCGATGCCGTGCCGGGCGAAGAGCTGCCGGTAAAGCAGGAACTCGGGGTACAGGTATTGCTGCGCGGGCGTCTCGTCGACGATCGCAATCGACTTGGGGGCCGAGTCCCCGCCCTGCAGCCGCCACTCCGTCATGAAGTCTTCGAACAGCGCGTCCTCGATTGCTGCCGCTTCCATCGGCGCCATCGCAAGGCCGGCGACATCCGCGCAGCAGGATCGATGCGCACGCCCCATCACCGCGTTGAGCAACGCGCCGCCGGGATTCGTGTTGATCTCGATCAACTGAGGTCCCGCGACTGCCAGGTGGAAGTCGAATCCCAGCAGGCCGCCCGGCGAACCGGGATCGTGCCGGGCGATCTCGGGCGCCCATGCGAGCGCCGCCTGACGAAAATGAGCCGTTGCAACGACTTCTTCCACCGCGCCAATCACTCGCGCCATTTGATCGAGATGTTCGCTCGAGACGAACATCGGCACAGCCGAGAAAAGATGCGGATGAGACAGCACCATCGCCTGCGATAAGCCGCGCGACCCCAGGTCCGCGTCCAGGCCCTTGCGCAGCGCCGGCTCGTCCAGGCTCAGGCAATAGCAGCTGCGGTTGAGCGCTTCGATCGAAGTCTCCGACGCGCAGTCGCTGGCGCAGCCGGCGGAGGCGGGCGGGTCGGTTTCGCGGGTCGGTTTCGAATCCTCTTGCATGGGGTAAGGGTACTCGCAGGTGCCGTCGCCCTAAGCGTGGTACCGAACAGACGATGGGCCGGCTCGCTCCTAGCGTGGCGGGTATGTTGCCTTTGATACCAAGCGCTGGCCGGAAAGCTGCAGAAAGGCCACGCGGCCTGCGCACCATGGCGCGCGCGGCGTTGATCGCTGCCTGGGGCGTGTTCTGGCTCAATACGGCATTGTTTCCGTGCTGTGAAGTCATCGCCGCCGTGTTGGGCGGGCACGCCGACGCCGTAACGCAGGCACACCCCTCCGCACCGTCGTCCCATCACTCCGACTCGACGCATTCCGAACCGCTGGGCCATGGGTCCGACACCCCTTGTCACTACACATTGAGTGCGAATCCGACCGTGTCCGGCGTGAATGAGGTCCGGACGCCCGAACGTTCGTCCCTGGAGTGTTTCGCAGTCGATGTGCCCGCTCCGGCGAGCTTTACATCAGTACACCGCAATGAAAGCTTCGCGCTGGCACGAGCGTCACCCCCGCTTTCGCTGCGCCTCCACCTGCGCACTCAGCGCCTGCTGATTTAAGCCTGTTTCGAGATGGTTCTGTAGACCGTGGCGCCGGTCGACGGTCAGCCTATGGGCCGTACCTTTATCCCGCGATTCACGGCAAGTCCTGGCTGCCCGCAGCCGGGAATTCATCCAATCCTGAAGGAAAGTCCTCATGAAAACCGAAATAGTAATTTCCGCAATTGTCGCTAGCGCCTTGTCGGCCCCCCTGGCGATGGCACAGCACAAGCACGAGCACGACAAATCTAACGCCAAGCCCGCGGCGAACATGGACATGGACAAGCACATGGGCGAGATGCAGGAAAAGATGAAAGCGATGCAGGCGCAGATGGAAACCATCCGCATCGTGAAGGATCCCGCGGTGCGCCAGAGGCTCATGCAGGAGCACATGCAGGCGATGCAGGAGAACATGAAGACCATGCGCGGCATGGGCGGCCCGATGATGAAGGGCGGGGGCGATCACGCCGGCATGAAGATGGACGGCAAGAAAGACGGCATGAAAGGCGGCGACATGATGCAGCACCACGCGATGATGGAAAAGCGCATGGACATGATGCAGATGATGATGGAGCAGATGATGCAGCGCGATCAGATGATGCAGTCCATGCCGGCGAAATAGCCGCAAATCCCGATCCCGGAAAGTCATTTCAATTTCATAAAAGGCGAAGAACATGATGCAAGGTGAATGGATGGGAAGCTGGGGGACCGGTTTCATGGGGGGCGGGCTGTGGATGGTGCTCGTCGTGGTTCTGGTCGCGGCCGTAGTCATCGCCATCCTGCGCAAGAGGTAAGGCCATGGGAGCGCGCATCGCGTGCTCTCTCGGTGCGGCGGACTGCGCAACGGCATGAGCCCTGCGGTTTCGGACAGGGTAAATACTGCCATCGCACGGTTCGAGGAAAAACACCGCTTGACCTTCCCATCGCGGCAAGCTTGAGGATCGTGGACAGTCGAGAACAATACAACCCTGGGAAGAGTTCATGAACGAACCTGCATTGAAGGATCCGGTTTGCGGAATGACCGTGACGCCGCAGTCCAAGCACCAGCACGCCCACGCCGGGAAAACGTACTACTTCTGCAGCGCGGGCTGCCGCACGAAATTTGCTACCGACCCGGAGAGCTACCTTCACAAGCCGGCTACCGCAGCGCCGGCAGCTCCTGCGGCGGCGGCACCGGTGGCCGCCGCTGGCGCGAGCTATACCTGCCCGATGCATCCCGAAGTCATCCGCGCCGCGCCCGGCGACTGTCCGCTCTGCGGCATGGCCCTCGTGCCGATCGCGGGCACGGGCGCAACCGACGATTCCGAGCTGCGCGACTTGAAACGCAGGCTATGGATCGGCACCGCGCTGTCGATCCCGCTCGTCGTTCTTGCCATGTCGCCGATGATCGGCCTGCACGACCTCTTTGGCCTCCAGCCGCGCATGCGCGGGTGGGTCGAGTTCGCTCTGGGCACGCCGGTCGTGCTCTGGGTCGGCTGGCCGATCCTGCGCAAGTTCTGGTTGTCGCTGACCCATCGCGCGCTCAACATGTACACGCTCATCGGGCTGGGCGTGGGCCTGGCCTATCTCTTCAGCCTCGCTGCGGTGCTTTCACCGGGTTGGTTCCCGCAGGAGTTCCGCGAACATGACGGGGCCGTCGGCACTTATTTCGAGGCGGCGGCGGTGATCGTCACGCTGGTGATCCTCGGCGACTTCCTGCAACTGCGGGCAATGGGCCAGACCAGCCAGGCGATCCAGCAGCTGCTCAAGCTCGCACCCAACCTCGCTTGGCGACTGCGCGAAGACGGCAGCGAGGAGCAGGTCCCGCTCGAGCAGGTGGTCGTCGGCGACCGCCTGCGCGTGAAGCCAGGCGACAAGGTGCCGGTGGACGGTACGGTGCTGGAAGGCACCAGCCGGATCGACGAATCGATGATTTCCGGGGAACCCGTGCCGGTCGCCAAGGCCAAGGATGCCAAAGTCATCGGCGCGACCGTCAACGGCAATGGTTCATTGGTCATCCGGGCCGAGCGCGTGGGTGCGGACACGCTGCTGGCGCGCATCGTCCACATGGTGGGCGAGGCGCAGCGCACGCGCGCGCCGATCCAGCGGCTGGCTGACGTCATTGCGGCGTACTTCGTGCAGGTTGTGGTGGCGATTGCCGTCGTGACCGCCCTTGTGTGGTGGTTCTTTGGGCCGGACCCCAGATTCGCGTACGCCTTCCTGAATGCGGTGGCCGTCCTGATCGTGGCCTGTCCCTGCGCGGTGGGCCTTGCGACGCCCATTTCAATGACGGTGGCCATGGGGCAGGGCGCGCGGGCGGGAATCCTGTTCCGCAATGCCGAGGCGATCGAGCGCATGCGCGACATCGATACCGTGGTGGTGGACAAGACCGGCACGCTCACGCTGGGGCACCCGGCCCTGACCGACTTTGCTTTCGAGGGGATCGCCGACGACGAAGCGCTTGCCCTCACCGCGGGCGTGGAGCAGTTGTCCGAGCATCCGATCGGCCTCGCGATCGTCGAGGGCGCCAAGGCGCGCGGCCTGACCGTGCCGGTCGCCGCTGCGTTCGAAGCCGTGAATGGTCTCGGCGTACAGGCCGACATCGGGGGCAAGCGTGTGCTGGTGGGCAGCCGGCAGTTCCTCGAGCAGCAAGGCGTCGACACGAAGAAGTGGGAAGAGCGCGCGGAGGCCTGGCGCGCCGAGGCCAAGACAGTCGTATTCCTTGCGGTGGACGGCGTGGCAGCCGGCATCACGGCAGTTGCCGACCCGATCAAGGACGGGACGCGGGAAGCAATCTCGGCCCTCAAGGCTTCCGGCGTGCGTGTCGTGATGCTGACCGGCGATTCGAAGCGCACGGCAGATGCGGTTGCAAAGGAACTGGGCATCGACGAGGCGCTCGCCGAAGTGCTGCCCGAGGACAAGGCCGGGCACGTGAAGCGCTTGCAGGCGGAAGGCCGCAAGGTCGCAATGGCGGGCGACGGCATCAACGATGCGCCCGCGCTTGCGCAGGCGGATGTGGGTATCGCAATGGGCACCGGCACTGACGTGGCCATGGAAAGCGCCGGCGTGACGCTGGTCAAGGGCGACCTGCGCGGAATCGCGCGCGCTGCGGTGCTATCGCGCGCCACGATGCGCAACATCCGCCAGAACCTGGTGTTCGCGTTCGGTTACAACGCGCTTGGCATCCCGGTGGCGGCCGGCGTTCTCTACCCGGCGTTCGGCCTGCTGATGTCACCGGTGTTCGCCGGTGCCGCGATGGCGCTGAGTTCGGTGTCCGTCGTGACCAATGCGTTGCGGTTGAATCGCGCCCAATTTTGAACCCGCAAATTCGAGGACACGTTAGTTCAATTCCTGATTTCAGGATCGGCTTGAACGGGAAATAAACCAACTGTCCCGGTGCCCCAGATTCATTGCTTGTTGTGCGATTCGCGCTGCGCGACCGGCGCGCCGGATTCCTTCCATGCCTTGAAACCGCCCTCGACATGCGCGACACGCGGTACGCCCATTTCGTCCAGTGCGGCGGCTGCCAACGACGAGCGCCACGCGGACTGGCCGTAAAGAATCAACTCCTTGCCCGAACCGAAGACGTCCTGGTAATAGGGGCT
>JANNWA010000363.1:0-6651 GCA_031408275.1 Pseudomonadota bacterium | reverse complement strand
GTCTACAAGAAGCTGCCGTTCGACCCGGTGAAGGACTTCACCGCGATCTCGGTGCCGGTCACCTACGGCCAGATGCTCGCCGTGCACCCGTCCGTAGCCGCGAACAGCGTCCCCGAACTGGTCGCGCTCGCAAAGCAAAAGCCGCTGACCTACGCCTCGGGCGGAAACGGCACGCCGAGCCACCTGTCGTCGGCGTACTTCCTTTCGACTGCGGGCATCGAGATGACGCACGTCCCCTACAAAGGAACGGGCCAGTCCATCGTCGACGTGGTCGCGGGCCAGGTGAATACCATCTTCGCGGTGACCACCGGCGTGCTGCCCCACGTGAAGGCTGGCAAGCTGCGCGGCCTTGCCGTATCGAGTGCCTCGCGCTCGATTCAGGCCCCGGACCTGCCCACGATCGCCGAGGCCGGCTATCCCGGGTTCGACGCATCGTTTGCCTATTCGCTCATGGCGCCCGCTGGCACCCCTGACGACGTGGTGCAGTTGCTCAACCGCGAAGTGAAGAAGGCGATGGCCTCGCCCGACGTGGTGGAGAAGAACCGCTTCGCCGACTACGCGGACACCGCGATGGACGCGCGCCAGTCGGCTGCGTGGCTGAAGGACAGCCGCGAGCGCTGGGCCAAGGTGATCCAGCGCGCGGGCATCAGCACCGAATGACCCCGGCGCGCGGCGACGGCCCCGCGGCGCCCCCCGGCCAGCGGCGCGGTTCGCTTGGCAAGGCCGTTGCCGACACGCTCCGGCGTCAGATCCTCACCGGCCAGCACAAGCCCGGCGAGCGCCTGGTCGAGGACAAGCTGTCGGCGGACCTGGGCGTGTCGCGCGTGCCGATCCGCGAGGCGCTGCGCACCCTCGCGGCCGAAGGACTGGTCGACCTCCCCCCGCGCCGCGGTGCATCCGTCGCCCTGCTCTCGCCTGAAATCGCCCGCGACCTCGTGGAAGTGCGCGCGACGCTCGAAGGCCTCAACGCGCGCCTCGCCGCACGCCATCACGCCCCCGCGATCATCGCCGAACTGCAGCAGGTGCTGACCGAAGGCAACGCCGCCGCCGGTTCCGGGAATGTCGACGACCTCGTGCGCCTGAACGGCGCCTTCCACGACAAGCTCGCGCAGGCCGGGCGCAACAGCATCCTGTGGGACATCATGCGCACGCTGCGCGAGCGCACCAGCCTCGTTTTTGCCGCCAACACCACGCGCCGCTCGCTCGAGGACTGGGACGAGCATTCGCGCATCCTCGCCGCGGTGATCGACGGCGACGAGGAACTGGCCGCGCTGCTCGCCACGCGGCACGTGCACCAGGCGGCGGAGGCGGCATTCTCGGCATCCGTACCGGCGCCTGAATCCTGAACTTTAATTTGTAAACTCAAATACAGGAGCGGCTGTCCTGCCATTTTGTGTACCAGCACCGGTACATTCACGGGGCTGGAACTAAATCGGGGCGATGTGGCACGCAATGCGGTGCCCGCCCGGCAGTGAGTGCACCGGCGGGGTCTCGGTCTCGCAAACCGGGCCCACCTTGCGCGGGCAGCGGTTCTGGAAGCGGCAGCCCCTGACCACCGCGTCCTGCTCGACCGCGTCGCCACGGAGCCGGATGCGTTGCACGGTTCCGTTGCCCCCGACCTCCGGGATGGCCGAGAGCAGCGCCTCCGTATAGGGGTGGTACGGGGGCTTGAGCACCTCGGCTACCGGCCCCTCCTCCACGATCGCGCCCCGGTACATCACCGCCACTCGGTCGGCGATATGCGCGATCACCGAGAGGTCGTGCGAGATGAAGAGGTACGCGACGCCGAGGCGATCGCGCAGGTCGGCGAGCACGTTCAGCACGTAGGCCTGCACCGAGACGTCCAGCGCGGACACCGCCTCGTCGCAAACGATGAAGCGCGGCGAGGTCGCCAGCGCGCGTGCGATGCCCACCCGTTGCTTCTCGCCGCCTGACAACTGGTGCGGGTACCGGTCGAGGCAGGACAACGGCAGGCGCACCAGGTCGAGCAGTTCCGCCACCCGTTCGCCGATGGCTCTCCCCTTGGCGAGGCCGAACAGCACCAGCGGGCGCGAGACGATCTCGCGGATGGTCTTGCGCGGATTCAGCGAGGAGTCCGGGTTCTGGAAGATGATCTGGGCGATGCGGCGGTGTTCGTGCAGTTCGCGGCCGGACAGTGCGCTGAAATCCTTGCCCGCGATGCGGATCTCCCCCTCGGTAGGCTCGATCAGGCGCACGAGCATGCGGCCGAGCGTGGATTTCCCGCAGCCTGACTCCCCCACGAGCCCGAGCACTTCACCCGGCGCAATCTGCAGCGACACGCCGTCGACAGCGCGCACGCTGGGCGGTTCGAACTTCAGCGGGAAGCCTCCGGACCAATCGAGCTTCATGCCCGCGAATACGCCGCCCATCTGGAAGGTCTTCGCCAGGCCGGCCGTCTGGACAAGTACCGTGGCATCAGTGCCTGTCGCAGCCTGGGCCGCGACCTCCTCTGGCGCCGGCCACTGGGCATTCGCCAGTTCGCCCGCCCGCCAGCAGCGGACCTTGTGGGATTCGCCGGTCAGGGTCTGGGATTCGCTCGCACATCGTTCTTCGGCGAAGTGGCAGCGCGGATGGAAGACGCACCCAGACGGCGGCGCGGTGAGGTCCGGGAAGCGCCCGGGGATGGGCGCAAGCCGCGCCTGCCGGCCGCCCACGCGAGGCAGCGAGGCCAGCAGGCCCTTGGTATAAGGATGGCGCGGGCTGCGCAGGACGTCCTTCGCCGCGCCGCTTTCGACCACCCGCCCCGCGTACAGCACGCACACGTCGTCGCAGAGGCGCGAGACGACGCCGAGGTTGTGGGTGATGTAGAGCATCGACAGGCCGCGGTCGCGCCGCAGGCCCTCCAGCAGGTCGAGGATCTGCGCCTCGATGGTCACGTCGAGCGCCGTGGTCGGCTCGTCCAGCACCAGCAGTTCGGGCGAACAGGCGAGCGCAGTCGCAATCAGCGCGCGCTGCTTCATGCCGCCGGACAACTGGTGGGGGTACGCGCCTGCAACGTCCGCGGGCCGTGTGATGCCGACCTCGGCCAGCAGGCGCCGCGCTTCGGCTTGTGCATCCCCGTCGCTCATCGCCCGGTGCAGGACCAGTGGCTCCGCGATCTGGCGGCCGACGGGGATCGCGGGGTTGAGCGAAGTGAACGGATCCTGAAATACCACGCTGATGCGATTCCCGCGCAGCGCGCGGCGTGCATCTTCCGGCAAATCCAGCAGCGACTCGCCATTGAAGGCCATGCGCCCCTGCGCCACGCGCGCTTCCGGCGGCAGGAGACCGAGCGCGGCCAGCGCCACCGTGCTCTTGCCGGAGCCGGACTCGCCGACCAGCCCGAGCGCGCGGCCTTTGCCGATCGCGAACGACACGTCTTCGAGCGCGCGCAGCCACCCGTTGCCCGAGGGATAGGCGATCGACAGGTTGTCGACCGAGAGGATCGGCCCGCTCAACCGCGGCCTCGCTTCAGCCTCGGGTCGAGGACCTCGCGCAGGCCGTCGCCCACCAAGTTCACCGCAATGACCGTGATGCAAAGGACCACGCCCGGAGCCATCGCCACCCACGGCGCGGTATCGATGAAGGGCCGCGCCTCGGCGATCATCAGGCCCCAGTCGGAACTCGGCGGCTGCACGCCGAGGCCAAGGAAACTCAGCGCCGCGCCCAGCATGATGGCAAACGTCACGCGCAGCGCGGCCTCGACGATGATCGGCGGCCATGCGTTGGGCAGGATTTCCGCGGCCAGGATGTACCACAGCCGCTCGCCTCGCGCGCGCGCGGCCAGCACGAACTCCTCGCCCGCGATCTCCAGCGTCACGCTGCGCGCAAGGCGCGCCATGATGGGCACGTAGATCAGGCCCACGGCCGCAGCCGTCTTCCACACGTTGGGGGTGGACAGCGACAGCAGCAAGAGGCCCATCAGGATGGGCGGCACCGAGATCACAAGGTCGACTGCGCGCATGATTGCCTCATCGATCGTGCCGCGCAGGTACCCCGCAGCGAGTCCGAGCGGCACGCCGATGACGAGGCTGACGAAAGTCGCACCCAGCCCCATCAGCAGCGACAACCTCGCCCCGTACAGCATCCGCGACAGCACGTCGCGCCCGAACTCGTCCGTGCCCAGCCAGTGCACGCCATCGGGCGGCGTCATTCGCGCCATGATGTCCATCTGGTCGTAGGGGAACGGCGCGAGCAAGGGCCCGAACGCCGCGGCCAGCAGCACCAGCGCGAAAATGGACCCGCCCGTGACGAGGCTACGCGGCAGTGTTGCCATAGCGGATGCGCGGGTTGAAGAAGGCGTACAGCAGGTCCGCCGCCAGGTTGGCGAGCGCGTAGACCGCAGTGACGGTCAGGATGCCGGCCTGCACCAGCGGCAGGTCCTTCTGCTCGATCGCGAAGATCAGCAATCGCCCTAGGCCCGGGTAGGAAAACACGGTCTCCACCACCACGATGCCGCCCATCAGCAGGCCGACGTCTATGGCGAGCACCGTGATCGTGGGTACCAGCGCATTGCGCAGCGCATGACGGCGGATCACCACCGACTCCGGCAGCCCCTTGGCCCGCGCCGCGACGATGTACTTCGCCTGCATGGTCTCGATCATGGAGGAACGCGTGAGGCGCGACACATGCGCGACCAGCCCCGACACCAGCGTGGCCACCGGCAGGATGATGTGCTTCACCCAGTTCCAGAACCCGTCGGCAAGCGGCGCATAGCCCGTGGCCGGGAACCAGCCCAGGTAGCCGGTGAACAGCATGATCACGAGGATCGCCCAGAAGAACTCGGGCACCGAGATGAAGAAATAGCTGCCGACCGAAATGAACCGGTCGGCCCGGCTGCCGGCCCGCACGCCCGAGTACACGCCGAGCCAGATCCCGATCGCGGCAACCAGCACGATGGAGATCCCCGCCAGCACCGCCGAGCGGACTATTGCCTCGCCGATCAGCGGGCCCAGCGGCCGGTCCATCATCATCGAGACGCCGAAGTCGCCCTGCAGCAGCGCACCGGCCCAGCGCAGGTACTGCTGGTACACCGGGTCGTCGAGGTGAAGCCGGCCGCGCACCGCGCGTACCTGCTCATCGGTTGCGAACTGGCCGACGATCATGTGGGCCACGTCGCCGGGCAGCACCTGCGTGATCGAGAAGATCAGCACCGACATCACCGCGAGGATCGCGGCGACGGTTAGCAATCGCTTGAATGTGTAGGCGATCATGAAGGTTCCATGCCGCCGGCCCCGCCTACTCTACCGTGGTATTGCGCAGGTCCATCCACAGGTAGGGATGGGTGCGGAATCCCTTCACGCTCTTCTTGTACGCATTGGCGAAATTCATCACGTAGGCAATCACGCCGGGCACGTCCTCGACCGCATAGGCCTGGAACTGCTGGTAGAGCTTCGCCAGTTCCTTCTCGTCCTTGGTGACGCGCGCGCGGTCCAATACTTCGTCGATGCGCTTGCTGCTGAAATGCCACATGCGCGCGTTCCACGAGCCCGTGCTGTGGTACCAGGGATAGGTCGAGCTGTCGATCGAGGGGCGCGTGAAATACCCGTCCATGTAAAACGGCGCCTTTCCCGAGACCTCGGTCTGGAACCGGTTGTACGGCATGCGCTGCACTTCGACCTCGATGCCCACCTGCCGCAACATGGCCTGCACCGCCACGCCCATGCGCTCCCGCGTCGGCCGGCCCACCGGCGTGTAGAGCACGATTTTGAAGCCGTTCGGGTAACCCGCCTCGGCAAGGAGCTTTTTCGCCTGCGGGATGTCCTGCTTGAGCGACAACTGCTTGTTGAAGTACGGGTGGCGCGGCGAGATCGGCGTGTGCGTGGGCACGCCATGGCCGAAGACCGAGAAGGCCGCGAGCTGCGTCTTGTCCAGCGCAAGCAGCACCGCGCGGCGCACGCGCACGTCGTCGAACGGCTTGGTGGTGTTGCCCATGACGATGCCGTCCCAGGTGGAGGTCGGCACCTCGTCCACGGTGATCTTCGGGTTGGCCTTCATCTTGTCGATCAGTTCGAGCGGCACGTTCCACATCAGGTCGATGTCGCCCGCTTCCATCGCGGCTACCCGCGCGGCGTTCTCCGGCATGATGCGGAACACCACGCCGTCGAGCTTGGGCAGGCCCTTCTCGTAGTAATTCGGGTTCTTGACCAGTTCAAGCTTGTCGCCGGGGGTGAAGGACTTGAACTTGAACGGGCCGGTACCGCTGGGATCCGTGGAGAGCTTGTCGATGCGGTCGGCGGCGACGATCTTGAGCTGGCGTTCGACCATCAGCTCGGCAAATCCGGCGTACGGCACCTTAAGCTTGAAGCGCACCGTGTTCTTGTCCGGGGCCTCATAGCTTTCGATCAGGTCGGTGTAGGTGCGTGCGCTGGAGCCGGTTGCCGGATCCGCGATGTGCTTGAAGGTCGCGATCACGTCATCCGACCCGAAATCCTTGCCGTGGTGGAACTTGACGCCTTTGCGCAGGTGGAAGGTCCAGGTCTTGAGATCGTCGCTGACGTCCCATTTTTCGGCGAGCTCGCCGCGGTACTTGAGGTTCTCGTCGATCGCCACCAGCCCGCCGAAGACCAGCAAGCCGTAGATGTACTCGTCGCCGATCGTGTGCCTGGCGGGATCCATCTGGTTCAGGCTGGTGCTGATGGTGGCGCGCAG
>JANNWA010000362.1:0-9784 GCA_031408275.1 Pseudomonadota bacterium | reverse complement strand
CCCCTCGTGGTCGGACCTCACCCCTGAACACCAGCAGACGCTGAAGCCGCTGGAGGGGGAATGGAACACGCTCGATGCGCAACGGCGGGGCAAGTGGCTCGGTATAGCCAAGCGCTATCCGACCATGACCCCTACCGAGCAAAAGCGCGTCCAGGATCGCATGGCGGACTGGGTGAAGCTCACGCCCGACCAGCGCCGCGATGCCCGCGAACAGTATCGAAAAATCGGCAAGCTGCCTCCGGCCAAGCGCGAGGTGGTTTCGCAGCAGTGGGAGGAGTACCAGCAGCTGCCCCCGGAGGTCAAGAAGAGCCTCGCGGCCGAGTCAAAAAAGAAGAAACCGGAGAAGATCGAGCCGCGCACTCGAACCAAGACGGCGCAAGCCAAGAAGCCGCCGGCGGCCTCCGAGCCGCCGCCCGTCTCGCCTTCGTTGCTCATTCCGACCTCTGCAGACTGAACCGGCAGTGAGCGCCCCTGCGCTCGCGCGCACCCCGGGCATCGGGCGTCGGATCCTGAGCATGCTCTACGAAGCCGCGCTGCTTTTCGCCGTCGCATTCTTCGCAGCCTGGCTTTTCCTGTTTGCCGCCGGCGGCGCGATCGACACGGACTGGAAGCGCGCCGCCCTGCAGGCGTACCTGGCCGCGGTGTTCGCCGCCTACTTCCTCTGGTGCTGGCTGCGGGGCGGGCAAACGCTGGCGATGAAGGCGTGGGGCATCCGGCTCGTCGTTCCGGGAAAGGCCCGGATTCCCGCGGCCACCGCCCTGAAACGGCTGGCGTTTGCCGCGCTATTCGTCGGGGCATTCTGCGCGGCGATCATCGGCGCTTTCGTGCACCGCAACCCGTGGCTTGCCTTCCTTACGCTCGCTGTCTCAGGCACCGGCCTGGGATGGGCACTGGTCGACCGCGACCGCCAGTTCCTCCACGACCGCCTCGCCGGCACCCGGCTGGTACTCGTTCAGGACAACGATCAAGGCTAGGCCTACCTTCGTTCGACCCACCACATCATCAGCAGCGCCGCGGCCAGGAACACGACACTTGGCAGCACCGCCGAAGTGAGCGGCGTCCAGTTCTGCAGCAGGCCGATATGCGAGAACAGGCCGTTCATCATGTGGAATACGATCCCGAGCATGATTCCGAGGAACACCTTCACGCCCACCAACCCCGCGCGGGCGTGCATGTAGGCGAAAGGCAGGGCGAGCGCCATCATCACGAGCGTTGCGATCGGGTAGACGAGCTTCTTCCACATTGCGATTTCATACCGCTCGGTCTTCTGCCGGTTGCCCGACAGGTGCTGCGTGTACTTGTAGAGGCGCCACGCCGACATCCTTTCGGGCGCCACGATCAGCACGTTGAGCAGTTCGGGCGTGAGGGCCGAGCGCCAGTCGATCTCGGCCATTTTCTCCACGCGCGGGCCCTCGTCGGTGATCCGGGTCTGGGCGACCCCGTACAACCGCCACACCCCGTCTCCCCGATACTCGCCCCGCTCCGCCGCGCGCGCGAGGACCAGCTTGTACTCGGCGTCGAATTCATAGATCCGCACGTCCGTCAGCGCGTCGTCGTGGCGCGCCTCGCGCACGTTGATGAACGAGCGCTCATCCTTGAACCAGAGCCCGGACTTCATCGCCTGCCCGATGAGCGAGCTCTTCGCGCGCAGCTTGAGGGACTGCGCCGCCTCCTCCGCGAAGGGCGCGACCCATTCGCCCAGCACGAACGTAGCCAGTACGAACACCAGGCCGATCCTGACCAGGATCCATCCGGCATCGGCCGGCGAAAGGCCCGCGGCCCGCATGACGGTGTATTCCGAATTGCTCGCCAGATGGGCGAGCACGTACAGTGTCCCGATCAGCACCACCACCGGGAACAGTTCGTACGCATGCGCCGGCACCGACAGCGCCACGTAGGTGAGGATCAGGCGCAGGTCGTACGCGCCGACGCCGAGATCGCCGAGTTCGTTCACCAGGTCGAAGAACGCAAACAGCGCAATGAAACCCGTCATCACGAACCCGACCGCCGCGTAGATCTGCCGCGACAGGTAACGCCTGATCGTATTCATCGACACGGCGTCACCTGCGCAGCCGGAGCAGGCCCATGCGGCGCGCAAACAGGAACAGCAGAATCGCGAGCATGACGCCGTGCACCAGCCAGACACCTACCCCGAACGACAGCTGGCCCTGCACCACCCGCGCCTGGCTCAGCGACACCAGATTGGAGTACACCATGTAAGTGAGCAGCGCCAGCAACAGGTTGATCGAGCGCCCGGCCCGCGGGTTGACGAAGCTCATCGGAATCGCGAGCAGCGCCAGGATCAGCGCCGAGAGCGGGACCCCGAGCCGCCAGACCAGCTCGCCGAGATTGGTGCGGGTGGGTGATTCGATCAAGGCGAGTGTGGACAGGCTCTTTTGCGTCACCTGCGGCGCGGCGCCCTCCTTTGCCTCGATCCGGGCCGCGTAGCGCTCGAATTCCATGACCTTGAATTCGGCCTCGCCGGGATTGCCCTCGTAACGGCGGCCGTTCAACAGGACCAGGAACCGGTCGCCTTCCGGCGAAACCTCCAAGAAGCCGCGGCTGCTCATCATGACGCCGGACTTGCGGTGCTGTACCGAGTTGACGAACACGTTCTGCACGGAGGTCGCGTCTCCCGACACCGATTCGACGAAGAACACGCGATCCTTGCTGCTCGACTCGCCGAACACCCCCGGGCTGACGCGCGAAACCTCGTCGCGGCTGTCGACATGCACGCGGTACTCCTCGGCCTTCTGGACCGCCCACGGCGAGATGAACAGCGACAGCGCCGCGATCACGGCGACCAGGGGCCCGGCGAACATCATCACCGGCTTCAGCCACCCGGCCAGCGACAGCCCGGAGTTGAACCAGATGACCATTTCGGAATCCCGGTAGCTCCGGGTCAGCGTGAGGAGGATCGTGATGAACAGGGTGAGCGACAGCAGGATCGGCAGCGCGTTGATGGTGAAGAACCCCAGGAACGCGACCACCGCGTCGGAGGGGAACTTGCCGCCCGCGGCCTGGCCGAGCAGACGGATGAGCCGCACCGTGATCGCGATCAGGAACAGCGTCATGAACACCGCGCCGGCAAGGCTTGCGAATTCCCGGAGCAGCGCGCGTTGGAAGATCATGGGGCGGTGGTTAGCGCAGTGACACGCGCATTGATACGCGCATTGATAATCACGAAGCCTGTGCCAGGGTATCCGGCACGGCGCAAATCGTGCGAAGATTGGCGCTGGCCAGTACAAGGAATCTCCAATGGAATTTAGCATAAAAGCGCTCAGCCCCGAGAAGAAAAAGACCGGTTGCCTCGTCCTCGGCATATGGCAGGGCGCGGCGCTCACGCGCGCCGCGCAGTTCGCCGACAAAGCCAGCGCGGGCCACATCGCGTCGGTCCTGCGCCACGGCGACCTGAGCGGGCGCGGCGGTTCTACGCTGCTCCTGCACACCGTGCCCGGCCTCGCCGCCGAGCGCGTGCTGCTAGTGGGCCTGGGCGAGCAGAAGGAATTCGGCGAGCCCGCGTTCCGCGAGGCGATCCGCACCGCAGCCGGCGCGCTGCGGTCGCTCGGGGCCAAGGACGCGACGCTCGCGTTCGCCGACCTCAAGGTGGCGCGACGCAACCTGCCCTGGAACGTGCGGCATGCGGTCACCGGCATCCGCGACGTTTTCTACAGGTTCGACACCCTCAAGACGCAGAAGAAGGCGCCGGTCCCGGTGCTCGCGGCGGTCACGCTGGCCGTGATCGGCGCGCCCGTCACCCTGCAGGCGGAGCGCGCGCTCAAGGAGGCTGCGGCCACCGCCGACGGGATCGACCTGGCCAAGACGCTCGGCAACCTTCCGCCCAACATCTGCACGCCTGCCTACCTCGCCGAGGAAGCGAGGAAACTCGCCCGCGAGTTCAAGCTCGGCTTCGAAGTGCTCGAGCAGCGTGACATGGAAAAGCTCGGCATGGGCGCCCTGCTTGCGGTCACGCGCGGATCCCGGCAACCGCCCAAACTGATCGTCCTCAAGTACATGGGCGGACCGAAGAAGCAAAAACCCATCGTCTACGTCGGCAAGGGCATCACCTTCGACACCGGCGGGATCTCCCTCAAACCCGGCGCCGAAATGGACGAGATGAAGTACGACATGTCGGGCGCCGGCAGCGTGCTCGGCGCGATGCGGGCCCTGGCCGGCATGCGCGCGCCGCTGAAAGCGATCGCGCTGATCCCGGCCTGCGAGAACCTGCCCGACGGCAACGCGACCCGCCCCGGCGACATAGTCACCACCATGTCCGGCCAGACGGTGGAGATCCTGAACACTGATGCGGAAGGGCGCCTGATTCTGTGTGACGCGCTGACCTACGCCGAACGCTTCGAACCCGA
The DNA here is from genome assembly GCA_031408275.1 of Pseudomonadota bacterium. Lineage (GTDB taxonomy): Bacteria > Pseudomonadota > Gammaproteobacteria > Burkholderiales > SG8-39 > SZAS-79. The sequence continues at coordinate 5,420 of JANNWA010000362.1, read as the reverse complement.
CGTGGTGATCGACATCGCCACGCTCACCGGCGCGTGCGTCATCGCGCTGGGACACGTCGCGAGCGGCCTGTTCTCGAACGACGTGAAGCTGTGCAACGAGATCAGCGCCGCGTCCGATGACGCGTGGGATCGCGTCTGGGCGATGCCCCTGTGGGAGGACTACCAGGAGCAGTTGCGCTCGAATTTCGCCGACATGGCAAACATCGGCGGCCGGCCCGCCGGCAGCATCACGGCCGCCTGCTACCTGGCGCGATTCGCCAAGAAACTGCGCTGGGCGCACCTCGACGTCGCCGGCACCGCCTGGAAGAGCGGCCGGGAGAAAGGCTCCACCGGCCGCCCGGTGCCGCTGCTGACACGCTTCGCGCTGCGCCATGCCGGCGTCAAATGACGCGTGCGGGATGACTGCCTAGGATGACTTCGATCGACTTCTACTTCAACGCCGACGACCGGCTCTCGGTCGCATGCCGGCTTGCGGGCAAGGCGTTCGCGCAGAAAAAGAGGATGCTGATCTTCACGCCCGCGGCCGACACGGCCCGGCGCATCGACTCCCTGCTGTGGACCTGGCAGCAACTGTCGTTCATCCCGCATTGCCATGCGCACGACCCGCTCGCGCCGCACACACCGGTGCTGATCACCACGCAAACGTCCGACCCGCCGGAGTGCGACATCCTGCTCAACCTGGGCGACGAGTGCCCGCCATTCTTCGAGCGCTACGCTCGTCTGCTGGAAATCGTCGGACAGGACGATGCGGGCCGCAGCCGCGGCCGCGGCCGGTTCAAGTACTACAAGGAACGCGGCTACGCGATCGGCACGCACGACCTCGCGGCCCGGGGTGAGCGCGCTTGAGCGAAGTCAATCCCCTGGTGCAGCGGGTCGATGCGCTCCTGAAGAGACATCAGCAGCAAAGCGCGAACGCCCAGGCCGAGGAGGCGCCCCGCCACGCTCCCGATCATCCACCGGCGCCGGTGCTGGTGGCCCTGCCCGGGCTGGCTGATTCGGGCGAACCCCCACCCGACGCACCGCAAGACGATATCCCGGTGCTTACCGAGATCGTCGAGTCGGCGGAAATCCCCGCCACGACGACCGAATACCTGAACGAAGCCATGGTTGCGCAAATCGAAGGCGCGGTGCTTGAGAAGGTGCTCACTGGCCTCGACAGCGTGCTGGACCAGCGCCTTGGCCGCACCGTGTCCGACCTGCTCGAACAGGCCATGGACGGCCTGCGCGCCGACTTGTCCGCAAACCTGCGCGAACTGGTACGAGAAGCCGTGGCGACAGCGGTCCGCAAGGAACTGGCCGAACGGGAACTGGCGGAACGCGCGCGTTCGGTCTGAGCACAGGCGCAGCATCTGCGTCCGGTGCCTCCCGGTGCCCGTTGGTATAATGCGCGCCTTCCCGATTTCCCTTTCTGTGACAAGCCCTTAATGTCTCTCGACAAGAGTTTCGAGCCCCATTCCATCGAGCGCCGCTGGTACGCCGAGTGGGAGGCCAAGGGCTATTTTTCCGCTGGCGATGCTGATGGCCAGACGGCCTACTGCATACAGTTGCCGCCGCCGAATGTCACCGGCACGCTGCACATGGGCCACGCGTTCCAGCAAACGCTCATGGACGCCCTGATCCGCTACCACCGCATGCGCGGGCAGAACACCAACTGGGTGGTCGGGACCGACCACGCCGGGATCGCCACGCAGATCGTGGTGGAGCGCCAGCTGCAGGCCGAAGGCAAGAGCCGCCACGACCTGGGGCGCGAAAAATTCATCGAGCGCGTCTGGGACTGGAAGCAGGAATCCGGCTCGACCATCACGCGCCAGATGCGCCGGCTCGGCGATTCGGCCAACTGGACCTACGCCGACACCGAAGGACAGAACGCAGGCTACTTCACCATGGACGCGAAGATGTCGCGCGCCGTGGCCGAAGTGTTCGTGCGCCTCTACGAAGAGGGCCTGATCTACCGCGGCAAGCGCCTCGTGAACTGGGATCCGGTGCTGGGCACCGCCGTTTCCGACCTCGAAGTCGACAGCGAGGAAACCACGGGCACGATGTGGCAGATCGTCTACCCGTTCGTCGACGGGCCGCAACCCTCCACCGACAAGGAGGGCAATCCAATCACGCTGCGCGGCATGACGATTGCCACCACACGGCCCGAAACCATGCTCGCCGACGGCGCGGTCGCAGTGAACCCGGAAGACCCGCGCTACCGGCACCTCATCGGCAAGCGCGTGATCCTGCCGCTGTGCGACCGCACGATCCCGGTCATCGCGGATGACTTCGTCGAGCGCGATTTCGGCACCGGCTGCGTCAAGGTCACCGGCGCGCACGATTTCAACGACTACGGCGCCGCGCTCCGCCACAACCTGCCGCTGATCGTGATCTTTACCCTGGACGCGAAGATCAACGAGAACGGGCCCGCGGCCTTCCGCGGCATGGACCGCTACGTTGCGCGCAAGGCAGTGGTGTCCCAGCTCGAGCGCGATGGATTTCTGGTGGCGGCCGAGCCGCACAAGATGATGGTGCCCAAGTCCGGCCGCACCGGGGTGGTGGTCGAGCCCATGCTCACCGACCAGTGGTTCGTGAAGACCGAGGGGCTGGCGAAATCCGGCCTCGAGGCAGTGGCCAAGGGAGACGTGAAGTTCTACCCGGACCACTGGGCCAGCACCTACAACCACTGGCTGGAGAACATCCAGGACTGGTGCATCTCGCGCCAGCTCTGGTGGGGCCACCAGATCCCGGCCTGGTACGACGACGCGGGCAACATCTATGTCGCGCGCAGCGAGGAAGAGGCGAAGCAGCAGGCCGCGGCCAAGGGCCGCACCGGCGTCTTGCGCCGCGACGACGATGTGCTCGACACCTGGTTCTCCTCGGCGCTGGTGCCGTTTTCGTCGCTGGGCTGGCCGGAGAAAACGAAGGACCTGGAGACTTTCCTGCCGTCCTCGGTGCTGGTCACGGGCTTCGACATCATCTTCTTCTGGGTAGCCCGGATGATCATGATGACCCTGCACTTCACCGGCAAGGTGCCGTTCCGCCACGTCTACATCAACGCGCTGGTGCGCGATGCCGACGGCCAGAAGATGTCCAAGTCCAAGGGCAACACGCTGGACCCGCTCGACCTCATCGACGGCATAACGCTGCCCGACCTGCTCGCGAAATCCACGGTGGGGCTGATGCGCGCCGACCACAGGCAGAAGATCGAAAAGTACGTGAAGAAGAACTATCCCGAGGGCATCCCCTCGTTCGGCGCCGACGCGCTGCGCTTCACGTTCGCCTCGCTGGCGAGTTTCGCGCGCACGCTCAACTTCGACCTCAACCGCTGCGAGGGCTACCGTAACTTCTGCAACAAGCTCTGGAACGCGACTCGCTTCGTGCTGATGAACACCGAGGGGCAGGACTGCGGCGCCGACGACACGGCGCCGGTGGAACTGTCCTTTGCCGACCGCTGGATCGTGAGCCAGCTGCAGCGCACCGAAGCCGAGGTCGCCAAGGGATTCGAGGAGTACCGCTTCGACAACCTGGCCGGCGCGATCTACCGGTTCGTCTGGGACGAGTACTGCGACTGGTACCTGGAACTGGCCAAGGTGCAGTTGCAGAACGGCACGCCGGAACAGCAGCGCGGCACGCGCCGGACCCTGCTGCGCGTGCTGGAAGCCACGCTGCGGCTCGCGCACCCGTTGATCCCATTCATCACGGAAGAACTCTGGCAGACGGTCGCGCCGCTGGCGGGCCGCAAGAACACCGAATCGATCTCGCTCGCCCGCTACCCGCAATCAGAGCCGGCGAAGATCGACGCGGAGGCCGACCGGGAAATGGTCTTGCTCAAGAGCCTTGTGGACGCCGTGCGCAACCTGCGCGGCGAAATGGGCGTGTCGCCCGCCAAGCGCGTGCCGCTGTTCGTCGCCGGGGATGCCGCCGCCGTGGGTCGCCTAGCACCCTACCTGCAGTCCCTCGCCAAGGTGTCCGACTTCCAGGCGGTCGCCGAACTACCCCAGGCCGACGCGCCGGTCGCCATCGTCGGCGAATTCCGCATGATGCTGCATGTGGAGATCGACCTCGCCGCCGAGCGCGAGCGGATCGGCAAGGAGATCACGCGGATCGAGGGGGAACTGGTCAAGGCGCGCGCCAAGCTCTCCAACGCGTCGTTCGTCGAGCGTGCGCCGGCCACGGTAGTCGAACAGGAAAAGGCCCGTCTCGCCGGCTTCGAAGCCACCCTCGAGAAGCTACGACCCCAGCTGGACAAGCTCGCGGCAAGATGATCCACGCGCTGCGCGCGTTCCGCCACCGGAGCTTCCGCCTGTTCATGTTCGGACAGGGCGTGTCGCAGATCGGGACATGGCTGCAGCTGATCGCGACGAGCTGGCTGGTCTACAAGCTGTCGAACTCCGCGTTCCTGCTGGGCCTCGCGACATTCGCGCTGCAGATCCCGTTCCTCCTGCTGTCGCCCGTGGCGGCGGTGTGGATCGACCGACTGCCCAAGCGCCGCGTGCTGTTCTGCACGCAGGCGGTGGCGCTGCTGCAGTCGACCACCATGTTCGTGCTGGTGGCCGGGGGCCACATCGAGGTCTGGCACCTGATCGTGGGCAACCTCGTGCTCGGGCTCGCCAACTCGTTCGACGGCCCGAGCCGGCAATCCTTCCTGATCGAGATGGTGGAGGGCAGGGAGGACCTGCCCAATGCCATCGCCATGCAGTCGACCATAATGAACGGCGCGCGTTTCGTGGGCCCCATGATCGGCGGGACGGTGATCGCCGCGCTGGGCGAGACCTGGGGCTTCGGCCTCAATGCGGTGTCTTACCTCGCCGTGCTGGCGGCGCTTTTCGCCATCCGCGTGAAGCCGCGCACGCCCGAGGCCGGCAACGAGGCGTGGCTCACCCAGTTCACCGCGGGATTCCGCTGGGCGTTCGGGTTCCTGCCCACCCGATGCGCGCTGTTGCTGCTCGCGCTGACGAGTTTTGCCACCCAACCCTACCAGTCGCTGATGCCTTATTTCGCCAAGGCGGTGTACCAGGGTGATTCGCACACGCTGGGGCTCTTACTCTCCGCGGCCGGTTTCGGCGCGGTCAGCGGCATGGTCTACCTCGCAACGCGGCCCTCGGTGCGCGGCCTGCTCACGCTGCTGCCCCGCGCCGCGGGTGTCGCCGGCGTCACGCTGGTGGCGTTTTCGTTCTGCACCAGCCTGTGGCTGGCAATCCCGCTCGTCTACGTGATCGGCGCCGGGATCATGCTGGTAGCAGCCTCGACCAATACGCTGCTGCAGACGCTGGTCGAGGACCGTCTGCGCGCCCGCGTGGCGGCGATCTACATCATGTCTTTCCTCGGCCTGAGCCCGATCGGCGCGCTGGCCGCGGGCTGGGTGTCGCAGTTCGTCGGCCCGCCGGCGACACTGGGTATCGGTGGTGGCCTGGCGCTGGCGGGGGCGCTCCTCTACT
>JANNWA010000361.1:0-7329 GCA_031408275.1 Pseudomonadota bacterium | reverse complement strand
TGCCCTTGGCGCCGGTGGCGTTCACGGGCGTGGGCGTGGATACGTGGCCGATCCTGACCGCGGGCATCTCCGGCGCGGTCGGGCACAGGTATTCGGCAAAAGTGCCGGAGACGAAGTTGCCCGCACGGTCGTGCACCAGTTCCTCGTAGAGGGCCGCGCCCAGGCCGTGCGCGAACCCGCCGTTGATCTGGCCTTCGACGATCATCGGGTTGAGCATCGTCCCCACGTCATGCACGGAAACGTATTTGACGATTTCGATGCGGCCGGTCGCCTTGTCGATTTCGACGGCGGCGAGGTCGGCGACGAACCCGTAGGTCATCGCCGAGGCGATGCGGTCGGTGTCGTCCGGTCCGGTGAGGATGGGCGCATCCAGCACGAAGGTCTCGGTCATGCCCGCGTCCATGCCGGCCGGCATGCCGGCCGGGTTCCAGTGGGCGCGCGAAGCGAGCCGGCCTACGCCGAGCGCGCGCTGCGGATCTCCCTTGACGCGCGCTGCGCCGTCGGAGAGTTCCACCGCATCCGGTGGCACCTTGAATTCGTCGGCCGCCATCCGCCGCAGCCTGTCGCCGATCTTGCGAGCGCACCCCTGCACGGCGCTGGTCACCGCCGAAGCGAACCGGTTCGAATAGTTGCCGGATGCAATGCTCCATGCGATGGAGCGGGTATCGGCATCGGTGTGCACGTCGACGTCATCGGGCTTCACGCCGAGCGCATCGGCGACGATCTGGGCGGCCACGGTGGCATGGCCCTGGCCGTTGGGCGTGCTGTCCAGCTGCACCGTGATCCCGCCGCTCGGGTCGATCGAGATCGTGACTGCGGCGTTCGCCCCGGACTTGGGTTCCGCCTTGCCGCGCTGCTCCGCCGTCTGCGCGAGGCCCACGTAGCCCATGTTCGAGCCGGAGGGCTCGACACCGAGCGCAAAGCCGATGCCGAACAGCTTGCCGGACTTCTTCGCGGCATCGCGCCGCGCGAGCAGCGCCGGATAGTCGGCAAGGCGCAGCACTTCGTCGAGGCAGGCCTGGTAATCACCCGAGTCGAGTTGCGAGCCCGCGGGCGAGTCGTAAGGGAACTCGTCCTTCCTGACCAGGTTCCTGCGGCGAATTTCGGCCACGTCGATGCCGAGGCCCCGGGCGGCGATCTCCATGATCCGTTCCAAGGCGAAGTAGAACTGCGGCCCGCCATAGCCGCGGTTGAGGCCGGCGGGCATGCGGTTGGTGACGACCAGCGTGTTGTCGATGGCGAGGTTCTTCACCCGGTAGGCGCCGCTCGAAGTCGAATGCATGCGATACACGGACGCCGGTTCCGGCGCGCGGATGTAGGCGCCCAGGTTCACCACGTTGCGGTAGCGCAGGCCGAGCAGTTCGCCGTCATTCGCGAACGCCGCTTCGATGTCGCCGGTGCGGTCGGTGGAGCTTGAGGAGGCCATGAGGTGCTCGAGCCGGTCTTCGGTCCATTTCACCGGGACGCCCACCAGGCGGGATACCGCGGCGATCAGCACCATGTACGCATAGACGGCCTGCTTGATGCCGAAGCTGCCGCCGGAGTTGGGCGGCGTGACGACGCGCAGGCGGTTCCCGGGGACGCCCAGCGCCCCCGCCATCAGGGGCTGCAGCACGAACGGGCCCTGGAAGTTGGACCAGATCGTGTAGCGGTCCGGATGCGGCTCGAACTGCGCGATCACGCCGTAGGTCTCCATGGGCGTGGCGATCGAGCGCGGGAAGCGGTAGTCGTACTTAAACGTGCGGTCCGCGCGCGCAAAGGCTGCGTCGGGATCGCCGTACTTGAACTCGCGCTGCTGGGCGACGTTGGTGCCCGCCTCCTCGAACAACAGCGGCGCGCCCAGCTTGATCGCGTCATCGAGGTGGGCCACTCCCGGCAGGGGCTCGTAGTCGACCTCGATCAGCTCGAGGGCGTCCTCGGCGAGATACCGGTCCACGGCCACGACCACCGCCACCGGCTCGCCGCAGTAGCGCGCCTTCGTCGTCGCGCAGACCTGGAAACGCATTTTGGAGCGCACCACGCTCGGGATGATCCCGGCCACCTGCGCGATCTGCGCGCCCGTGACCACGCCGATCACCCCGGGCAGGCTTTCGGCGGCGCTGGTGTCGATCGCGCGGATGCGCGCGTGCGGGTGCGGCGAGCGCAGGATGGCCGCATGGCGCATCCCCGCCACGGGCTCGAGGTCGTCCATGAAACGCCCGCGACCGGTCAGCAGCGGCGCGTCCTCCTTGCGGGGGACGGACTGGCCTACCCAGCCTGTCGCCGCGCCGCTAGTCGCCACTACGGATCGCTGCGCGGATCGCTGCGCGGGTCACTGCGAGTCGGCGGACGGGCCGTTCAGTGCGCGCCGGAAACGCGCCTTCAGCAGGGCGCCTTCCCGCGGGGGCAGGACCAGCGGGATCTTCTCGGCGATCACCTTCACCTGCGCGAAATTCGGGCCGGATTCCTCGTAGACCATCTTGCGCAGGCCTGCGATGCCCTGCTTTTCGGTCACCAGCCGGGAGTGCACGAATCCCGCGCCCTTGGCGATCGCGGCGAGGTCCACGCCGCTCGCGGTGTGGGTGCGCTGCATGCCGGTTTCGCCGTAGCGCTCATTGTCGATCACGACGACGCTGAGGTTCTTCGGCTTCTGCACGCCGATCGTGGCGAGCGAACCCAGCCCCATGAGCATTTCCCCGTCGCCGGTGACCACCAGCACGCGGTGGCCCGGCTTGGCCAGGGCGAGCCCCAGGCCGATCATGGCCGCGCTGCCCATGGCGCCCCACAGCGGGAAGGTCAGGTCGTGGTCGCCCGCGGCAGTCGCGTCCCAGGCGGTCGATCCGAGTCCGGTGACGACGAGCAGTTCGCCGCGGTCGGCAAGCAGCGCGTTCACCACGTCGCGTCTGTGCAGGTTCGTTTTCATCGGCTGGCCTGGTCCTGGAAGCTCTTGATGCCGATCAGGCTCTGCGCGATGAGCACGGCCACGCCGGCATAGCTGTTGTAGGCAAGGCGCGCGGCGGCGCTCACCACGGGTTCGGCTTCTTCGGCGCTGCCGATGCGCTTGACAATGACGCCCATGGCCTCGAGCACCGTCTGGGTGGCCTGGCCCATCGGCACCTGCCAGGGATTGAACTCGCCCTCGTCGCCGCGCATCGTGATGAGCATCAGCAGGGGGAAGCGGCATTCCTTGATGGTGGCGAGGGTGTTGATGATGTTGCCCACGCCGGAGGACTGCATCAGCACCGCGCTCTTGTCGCCGGCAAGCCAGGCGCCCATGACGAGGCCGAGGCCTTCCTCCTCCGTGGTGAGGACGACCGTGCGCATGGCCTTGTCGGCCTGGCACAGTTCGATCAGGCGCTTGTGGCCGGCGTCAGGCACATAGCTCACCTGGCGTATGCCGTTTTTGGCAAGCACTTTGTGGATGGCCAGCGGCCAATCCGTGTTCGTCTTCACTTTCGTCTCCTCGCCCGATGTCGGTTCCCGCCGGCAATGCTACCCGCGCCAGCGCCTGGCCGTACTGCCGTTCAATATGCGGAATGGGTGCGGACGGCCCCGCCTCACGCATGCACCGTGACCTGCACGCGCTGGGCCGAGTTGTTGCCGAACCCGCTCACGTCCGCCACGGGCTCCACGGGCTGGACCGCCCCGTTGGCGTCGGTCGCCCGGCACGCGAGCACATGCTCTCCGGGAGCTGCGTCCCAGTCGAACGACCAGCCCCGCCAGGCCCAGGGCCCGGCCTGCGCATCGAGCCTCGCCTCGTGCCAGGCCCCGTCGACCGAAACCTCCACCTGGCCGATCTGCACACCGCCCCCGGACCAGGCCCGCCCGATGATCTGTACGCGTCCCGTCTTGACCAGGCGGCGCCGCGTATAGAAATCCGGGATTCCAGGCGGGGCCATGAGCGAATTGACGCGAATGTGCGTGCAGGGCACGCCCGGTTCGCCCGCCTGCGCGCGGAAGTGGTAGCTCTCGAGTTGCTGGACGCCCTCGAACGGCTGCGCGACGGCTTCGATGTCCGCGAGCCACTTGACGCTCGCCATGCCGTACCAGCCGGGCACGACGAGGCGCAGCGGCGCACCGTGCTGGGGCAGCAGGGGCTGGCCGTTCATCGCGTGGACCACAAGCACGTCCGGGCGCATCGCCTCGGCCACGGTCAGGCTGCGCGCGTAGTCGTGCTCGATGCCGCGATCGATGCCGCGATCGGTGCCGCGAAACACGATTTCCCGCGCGCCCGGCCGCACTCCCGCGGCCTCGAGCAGGGCGGCCAGCGGCGTGCCGGTCCATTCCGCGGTCGACACCCCCTCCTCGAGCCACGGCATGGACGGATAGCGCGGCGTCATCTGGCCCCGGCCGTTGCCCGCGCATTCGAGCGTCACGCGCAGCGTCCGCGAGGGCAGCGCCCGGATAGCGTCGAGCGAAAGCTGGCGCGGGCGTTCCACCAGCCCGCCGATCGACAGTCGCCACCGGGCGGCGTCGGCCGGCGGGATGTCGAAGTGGATGAGGAGGTAATGCAGGCCCGCGGGGGTCACGTCGTAGCGCAGCGCCTCGAGCGGCATCCCGCAATTGCGCGACGCGAGCGCGACTTCCTCCTGCATGTAGCGGCCGACAATCGGCGGGCGGCGGGTTTTGTTCATGGGGCAACCAGTGGTCGAAAACCCGGATTCTAGTGCAGCGCGCGGTGCGGCAATGCGCCGGCCCGCGCCGCGCCTCTATAATCCGGGCCAATGGGCACCCCGCTGGAAGCGTCGCTGAGGACGGATCTCGAACGGTTCGTGGCCGTGCTTCCGCGCGGCGACCTGTGGGTGTTCGGCTACGGGTCGCTGATGTGGTCGCCGGGGTTTCGCTTCGCCGAGCGGCATGCCGCCCTGCTGCACGGTTTTCACCGCTCGCTGTGCGTGTACTCGCACCGTTACCGCGGCACTCCGGAGCTTCCGGGGCTCGTGATGGGGCTGTGCCGGGGCGGATCCTGCTGGGGGGTGGCGTTCCGCATCGCGCAGCGCCATGTACGGTCCACCCTGGAGGCATTGTGGGACAGGGAGATGCCGAACCGGGTCTACGAGGCCCGGCTGGTGCAGGTCCGCATGAGCCACCGCACGATCCAGGCCGTCGCGTTCGTGGCCGATCCGGCCCACCGCCAGTTCGCCGGGCGCCTGGGCGTAAAGGAAACGGCCCGCCTCGTTGCGCAGGGGTGCGGGCAGCGCGGGCACAACCTCGAATACCTTGCGCACACGGTGAGACACATGGAAGAGCTCGGCGTGCGCGAAGGGCACCTGCACGAAGTGCTCGGTGCCGCGCACCGGCTCTGCCGCCGCTAGGCTCGCTGCCTGGCGCCCGGCGCCGCCTGGACGGCCCGCTCGAACCGCTGCATGGCCTCTGCCAGCACCGCCCGCTGGGTTCCGAAATTCAACCGCACGAATTGCGGGGCGCCGAAGTCCGCGCCCGGCGACAGGCCGAGGCCGTGCGCCAGGAAATGCGCCTGGGGGTCAGCCACCCCCAGCCCGGCGCAATCGATCCAGGACAAATAGGTGGCCTCGAGGTGCGCGGTCGTGACGCCCGGCAGGCGTGCGACCGTCGCATCGACGATATCCCGGTTGCCGCGCAGGTATTCGAGCTGGGCCGCGAGCCACGCGCCCCCGTCGCGATACGCGGCGATCGCAGCTTCGTAGGCGAAAAGCGAGGCGTCGTGCACCGATTTCTTCAGGTCGAACGAGAAGCCTTCGCGCAAAGCCGGATCCTCGATGATCGCGTAGGCGACGCCGACGCCGGCGGTATTGAAGGTCTTGGAGGGCGCCATCAGGGTGACCGTGCGGCGCGAAATGTCCGGCGAAAGGCTTGCGATCGGGATATGCGGCTTGCCCTCGTCCAGCAGCAGGTCGCAGTGGATTTCGTCGGATACGACCAGCAGGTCGTGCTTTGCCGCGAACGCGGCGATCCGGGTCAGCTCCTCGCGCGTGAAAATCGTCCCGCCCGGGTTGTGCGGGTTGCAGAGCATGAGCATGCGGGTGCCCGGCTGCACGGATGCAGCCAGGGCCGCCTCGTCCCAGACCCAGCGGCCGGCTTCCAGCACCATGGGCACGTCGGTCCACGGGCGCGGCGCATGCCGGGCGGCGCGGAAGAGGTGGTAGTACACGGGTGCCGGGGAGAGGATGTGGTCGCCGGGCCGGGTCAGCCGGTTGGCCGCCATGTAGAGCGCCGAGACCACCCCGGGCAGGAAGACGATCGATTCGGGCGCGATCTTCCAGCCGTACAGGCGGGCCATGCGCGCGACGATCAGTTCCCGCAGTTCGGGCGGGGGCGCGGTGTAGCCGAAGATCCCGTGCTCGACGCGCTTGCGCAAAGCCTCGATGATGGCGGGCGGGGCATGGAAATCGGTATCCGCCACCCACAACGGGATCACATCGCGCCCGGCGTACTTCTCCCAGCGCAGGCTGTGGGTGCCGGAACGGTCGGTCGGCGTGTCGAAATCGAATGGGCTCATGCCCGGAGTATCTCAGAACCGGTTTCAGCTGGCTGCAAGGTAGCCGGATCGATTGCCCGAACCTGCACAATCGTAGAGAATCCCGGCGGAACGCAAGTCCCGGGACGGATAAACGGGGCGCGGCCACGTGGAGGAGGAGACGGATGAAATCCCTGTTGTCGTTATCGCGGGCCATCGATGCGCTGAACGAGCGGTTGGGCTACGTGGCCAACTGGCTGGTCCTGATGTCCTGCCTCATCAGCGCCGGCAACGCTTTTTCGCGCTACGCCTTCGGCATCAGCTCCAATGCCTGGCTCGAGATCCAGTGGTACATGTTCGCCGCGATTGTCATGCTGGGCACCTCGTACACGCTGAAGAGGAACGAGCATGTGCGCGTGGACATCGTGTTCAGCAACCTGAACACGCGCAGGCAGATCGGGGTGGATATCTTCGGCGGAATCCTGTTCCTGATGCCGGCCACGATCATCATGGCGTACCTGTCCTGGCCCATCTTCTACAACTCCTGGGTCGAGAACGAGATCTCAGCGAATGCGGGCGGGCTGACCCGCTGGCCGGTCAAGATCCTCATCCCGCTCGGCTTCGCCCTGCTCAGCCTGCAGGGCATCTCCGAGCTGATCAAGCGCTTCGCCATGCTCAGGGGCCACATGGAAGCCAACCTGCACTACGAAAGGCCGCTGCAATGATCTCGCGCGAACTGATGGCGCCGCTGATGTTCGGCGGGCTCGTGGTCTTCATGCTGATCGGCTACCCGGTGTCCTTCTCGCTGGCGGCGGTGGGCCTGTTCTTCGGGTTCATCTCCATCAACCTGGGGTTCTTCGATTTCAGCCTGCTGCAGGCGCTGCCCGAGCGGGTGTTCGGCATCGTGTCCAACG
>JANNWA010000360.1:0-3251 GCA_031408275.1 Pseudomonadota bacterium | reverse complement strand
TGCGCTTCACGCTGCGGGGCCGGGAGTACCTGCTCCCGCTGGCGAGCACGCTGATCCTGTCCTTCCTCGCCTGGCTGGTTAGCCGGCTGATCTAGGAGAAGAGGGACTCCGCCCCTCCTCAGACCTCCCCGCAGGAGAAGAGGGGCCGCGCGGTCAGCGGGTCGTCTGGAGTTGCCGCAACTTCTCTGCGATCGCGCGCCCGACGTATATCTGCGGATTGGACGGCGGCTTGAGTCCCTCGGCCGCCTCGCGCTTCGTCACGGCCTCGGCCGCGACGGGGAACGCCTCGATGAACGAGTTAGCGCGCGGGAAGGCCTGCTTGAAATACGCCTCGCCGAAGTAGGTCCATTCCCGGCCGCCTTCGCACCCGAAAGACTGCCGGTCGGCGGCCGAGGCCGTGATGATCAGCGTGTTGTTGTCCTTGAGCGGCTCGATGAACCCGCCCGAATAGCAGGCCGAAATCACCAGCACGCGCCATTTGATCCTGGCGTCGTTGAGCGCGCGCGCGATCACCGTCGGGTTCAGGGGCGCGAGGTCCAGCGGCGGGGCCCACGCCGAGAGCCCGAAGCCCTGGTCGCCATGCGCGGTCACGTACAGCAGCAGCACGTCCTCGTCGGCGTTCATGCGCGAGCCGACGTGCGCGAGCGTCCTGCGCAGGTTGGTTGCCGTGGCGAGCGGGGATTCAGAGACGGTGGCGGGGTTGCTCACGAGCGCGATCGAGCGCCGCTCCGCGTCGAAGCTGTGCTCGACGAGTTTCTTCACCGAGCGCATCTCGCGGCGGAACACGTCCTGGCTGCCGTCGGGCGCAAAGCCCACAAAATACAGCTCGGTCGCTCCGGCCTGCCCCGGCTCGATCGCGGCGAGCTGCCGCTCGATCAGTTCGCCCTGGGTGTGGAATACGTCCTCGCGCACGAGCGCAGAAGGCGCGGCCGCGGGTTCCGGGTCCGGCGTCCAGAGTTCAGCGCGCGGCAGGATCAGCACCGAGAACGCCATCAGCAGGACCACCACGCCCGCGGACCAGGCGGTCTGCCGCTGCAACCACCGGGCCCCCGTGCAGATCACGATCGCGCGCACGGCCGCGATCCAGCCCCAGAAGAGGAACGCGATCCAGCCCGCAAGCTGGCCCTCCGGGCTGAGTCCGGAACCCAACAGGGCGAGGCCGGCCAGTTCGAAAGCAAGGTCGCTCGCCGTGAGCGCCACCGCCAGCAGCGTGGCCAGCGCCGCGTTGCCGTGGATCGAGGCGATCGCGAGGCACGCAAGCAACAGGAGCGGGATCTGCGCGAGGTACACCGCGACCGCCGGCGGGTTCAGCGTGCCGCCGCTCGCCTGCAGCGTACCGGACACCGCCCACACCAGCAGGTTGAAAGCCGCTAGCAGGGCGAATTGCCCCGGCGTGGCGCGAAAATGCAGCCAGCGCACCGGCAGGAACAGCGCGAGCCGGGTGCCCGCCGAGACGTTGCGCACAAGGCCCGCGAAGAAGCGTTCCTTCATCTATTTTCCAAGGGCGGTGCGGATCGCCTCGAGCCGGGCCGCATCGATGGCCGCGGGGATTTCCGCCGGCGCACGCGTGGCAGCGGCGATCGCACCACCATCGATTGCGGCGGCCGCGCCCAGCGCGGCGCGCGCGCGCCCGATGCCGGCGTCAACGACCAGGGACGAAGCGGCGACCTGGGCTGCCCACAGGAGCTCGTCGAAGCGCTTGGTCCGCCGGAAGGCGTCCGATTGCTTGAGCAACCGGAGCAATCCGGCGGCATCGGCCTGCGTCGCCCCGGAAATTTCCGCGCGGCAGCGACAGACCAGGATCGCGAGTTCGTGCGCATCGTTCGGGGCGCGCATCCGTTTGCACAATGCGTGGAATCCCGCCTCGCAGTCGGCCGCGGCGAACCAGGCCAGCGTTGCGAAGCGCACGTGCGGCGGGCATTTTTCATGGACGGCGCGCGCCAGGGCCTCGAACACCGCATCCCGGGAAGCGCCCGCGAGAATCGCCTGCAGCTCCGGGGCAAGGTGGGCCAGCGCGCCGCACTTCTCCAAAACCAGGAACATGTCCTTCGGGTGCGGCTCGGACAAACCGCGCTCGAACTCCTGCCACACACGCTCGGCTATGAGGTGGTCCACTTCCCCCGCGTCGACCATCCGGGTCATGAGCTGCATGGTTTCGTCGCACACGCGGAACTGGAACCGCGCCGCGAAGCGCCCCACGCGCAGGATGCGCACCGGGTCCTCGTGGAATGCCTCGCCCACATGGCGCAGCAAACCCGCGCGCAGGTCGGCCTCGCCCCCGAAAGGGTCGATGATCCTTCCGTCCGGGCCAAGCGCCATCGCGTTGATCGTAAGGTCGCGGCGCGCGAGGTCTTCCTCCAGCGTCACGTCGGGCGCCGCATACACGGTGAACCCCTTGTAGCCGCGCCCGCTCTTCCTCCCGGTGCGCGCGAGGGCGTGCTCCTCGTGCGTTACGGGGTGCAGGAACACGGGAAAATCGCGGCCCACGGGCGTGTAGCCGAGCGCGACCATCTCCTCGGGGGTCGCGCCGACCACCACCCAGTCGCGATCGACGACCGGCAGGCCGAGCAGCTTGTCGCGCACCGCGCCACCGACTTCGTACGCTTGCATGGCGGCCGGGTCAGCCGTACTGCTCGAACTGCGGCAGCGTCTCGGCCTCTGCACCGGCCGCCGCGATCCAGTCCTGCATCGCCGGCAGCGCGAGGATGGCGTCGGCGTAGGCGCGGCAGTCGGCCGGCAGCTCGACCTCGTAGGTGCGAAAGCGCAGCACCACCGGCGCATACATCGCGTCGGCAATGGAGAATTTCCCGAACAGGTACGGTCCCTCCTTGCCGTGGCGCGCGCGGCAGTCGGACCACATGGCGACGATGCGTGCGACGTCTGCAAGCGACTCGGGCGTGCGACCCTTGCCGGGATGGCGCTTGCGAATGTTCATGCTCATGTGGGTGCGCAGGTTCGCGAAGCCCGAATGCATCTCGGCGGAGATGGAGCGCGCCACCGCGCGCGCGGCCGGATCCTGCGGCCAGAGGCCGGGATGCTTCTCTGCCAGGTACTCGCAGATCGCCAGAGAATCCCAGACCCTGAGTGCCCCGTCGACGAGGCAGGGCACTTTGCCCGCCGGCGAATACGCCAGGATCTGTTCCTTTGAAGCGGGGCCGTACAGCGGGATGCGGTGCTCGTCGAACGCAATGCCGGCGACCTTCATCGCGAGCCACGGACGCAGCCGCAGTTCGAGCAGTACGGCTGACCCG
>JANNWA010000359.1:0-2040 GCA_031408275.1 Pseudomonadota bacterium | reverse complement strand
GATCCAGAAGCTGATCTTCGCCACTCTTTCGGTCATCATCCTGGTGTGGCTGGCGCTGGGGCGGCGCGAGGCGGTGATCGTCGGCGCGGCGGTGCTGCTCACGCTGGCGGCGACGCTCTTCGCCTCCTGGGCCTGGGGATTCACCCTGAACCGGGTGTCCCTCTTCGCCCTGATCTTCTCGATCGGCATCCTGGTGGACGACGCCATCGTGGTGGTGGAGAACATCCACCGCCACCGCGCGCTGTCCTCCGAGCCGCTCGCCGCGCTGATCCCCGGGGCGGTGGACGAAGTCGGCGGGCCGACCATCCTCGCCACGTTCACCGTGATCGCGGCGCTGCTGCCGATGGCCTTCGTGTCCGGCCTGATGGGCCCTTACATGAGCCCGATCCCGATCAACGCCTCGATGGGCATGCTGATCTCGCTCGCGATCGCATTCATCGTCACGCCCTGGATGGCGGCGAAGTTCCTGCCCGCGCATGCCCCGGCCGGGCACGCCGAAGGCGCCAGCCCGCGGCTGGCACGCCTCGCGCAACGCGCGATCGCGCCTTTCCTGCGCGGCGCGGACGGCAAGGGCGCACGCAGGAAATTGCTTGCCGCCGTCATTCTGCTGATCCTGTTCGCGGTTTCGCTCGCCGGCTTCAGGCTGGTGGTGCTGAAGATGCTGCCCTTCGACAACAAGTCCGAGTTCCAGGTGGTCGTCGACATGCCGGTCGGCACCCCGCTGGAGGAGACCTCGCGCGTCCTGCACGAAATCGGCGCCTACGTGTCCACCGTGCCCGAAGTCACCGACTACCAGGCCTACGCGGGCACCAGCGCGCCGATCAACTTCAACGGCCTGGTGCGGCAGTACTACCTGCGCGCCCTGCCGGAACTCGGCGACCTGCAGGTGAACCTCGTCGACAAGCACCAGCGCGAGCGCAAGAGCCATGAGATCGCGGCGGCGGTGCGCCCCGCCATCGAGGCCATCGCCCGGAAATACGGCGCGAGCGTAAAGGTAGTCGAAGTACCGCCGGGACCGCCGGTGCTCGCGCCCATCGTGGCCGAGGTCTACGGACCCGACTATGCCGGGCAGCAGAAAGCCGCCGGGCAATTGCGCGCGCTGTTCGGCGCCACGAAGAACATCGTCGACGTCGACTCGAGCATCGAGGAAACGGCGCCGCGCGTCCTGCTGCGCGTCGACCGCCCGAAGGCCTCGGCCATGGGCGTTTCGCAGGCCGACGTGGTGCAGACCGTGCGCGCGGCGCTGTCGGGGGACGACGTGACGCCGCTGCACACCGGGTCGGCCAAGTACGAGATCCCCGTGCGCCTCCTGCTGCCGCCGGAAAAGCACGGCGGCCTGGACTCGGTCCTGAAACTGCGCGTGCGCGCAACCGACGGGACGCTGGTGCCGCTGTCGGAGGTCGTCGTCGTCACGCGCTCGGAGCGGGAGCAGACGATTTACCACAAGGACCTGCTGCCGGTGGTGTACGTGGTTGGAGACATGGCCGGCGGCCTGGACAGCCCCCTGTACGGGATGTTCGCCATGCGTTCGGAGATCGCGAAGCTCGCGGCCCCGCAGGGTGGGGGCCTGGGCGAGTACTTCATCCGCCAGCCCGGCGACCCGTACGCCGAATACGCCTTCAAGTGGGACGGAGAATGGCAGATCACGTATGAGACCTTCCGCGACATGGGCCTCGCCTACGGCGTGGGGTTGATCCTGATCTACCTGCTGGTGGTGGCGCAGTTCCGCTCGTACCTCGTGCCCCTGGTCATCATGGCACCGATCCCGCTCACGGTGATCGGGGTGATGCCGGGCCACGCGCTGCTCGGCGCGCAGTTCACCGCGACCTCGATGATCGGCATGATCGCGCTCGCCGGAATCATCGTGAGGAACTCGATCCTGCTGGTGGATTTCATCGACCTGCAGGTCGCGCAAGGCATGGACCTGCAGGCGGCCGTGGTGAGTTCGGCCGCCACGCGCGCCAAGCCCATCGTGCTCACGGGCCTGGCGGCGATGATCGGCGCGCTCTTCATCCTCGACGACCCGATCTTCAACGGCCT
>JANNWA010000358.1:0-3323 GCA_031408275.1 Pseudomonadota bacterium | reverse complement strand
ACCCGGAAGTCGCCGGGTAGATGAGGCCGATCAGGTTGAAGATCGTGGTCTTGCCGGCGCCGTTGGGCCCGATGATGGTGTAGACCTCGCCGCGCTTCACCTCGAACGAGACCCCGTCCACGGCCACCACCCCGCCGAATCGGATGCCGAGATTGTCGACCTTGAAGAAGCTCATCTGAGCCTCTCAGACTTCATGTAGCTCTTCTGCCGCCGGAACATGCCCTTGCGGTAGAACGGGAACAGCTCGAACCAGGTGCGCACCTTGAGCCAGCGGCCGTACAGCCCCAGCGGCTCGAACACGATGAAGCCGATCAGCACCAGGCCGAACACGATCGCCTGCAGCCCGGAACCCGCGATCGACCCCGGCAGGTAGTCCTTCGCGATCGAGATCAACTGGGGCAGCACGATCAGGAAGGCGGCGCCGAGCACCGCGCCATGCATGAACCCGACACCCCCGAGGATCACGATGGTCACCAGCTCGATCGACTGCAGCAGCGTGAACTGCTCGGGCGAGATGAAGGTCACCTTGTGCGCGTACAACGCCCCGCCCACGCCCGTGAGTGCCGCGGAGATGGCGAACGACAGCGTCTTGTACTTGGCCAGGCTCACACCCATGCAGCTGGCCGAGATCTCGGAGTCGCGGATCGCGACAAATGCCCGGCCGGTCGGCGAGCGCAGCAGGTTCAGCAGCGCGAGGATCGACAGGACCGTCAGCGCGAGGCACACGTAGTAAAAGCCCATGTCGCCGTCGAGCCGCACGCCGAACAGCTCGATCGGCTTGAGGTGGAGGCCCGAGTTGCCCCCGGTGAGCCCCTCCCAGCGCGTGATGACTTCCTCGACAATGACGTTGAACGCGAGGGTGGCAATGGCCAGGTAGATCCCCTTCAGGCGCAACGCCGGCAGGCCGATCACGTACCCGGCTGCGCCCGCGAAGAGCGCCGCGCAGGGAAGCGAAACGAAGAACGGCAGGCCGCGGGCCTGCAGCAGCGCCTCGGTGTAGGCGCCCACCGCGAGGAAGGCTGCATGGCCGAGCGAGATCTGGCCGGTAAAGCCCACCAGCAGCATCAGGCCCAGCCCCACGATCGAATAGATCAGCACGAAATGCATCTGCGACATCACGTATTCGCTGAGCACGAAGGGGGCGGCAAGGAGCGCGACCACCAGCAGGCCGTACCAGAACTTCTGCCCGGCGTGCTTGAACAGGCGGATGTCCTGTGCGTAATCGGTCTTGAACAGAAACCTCATTTCAGACCTTCTTCCGGGCGGTCTCGCCGAAGATTCCCGACGGGCGGATCAGCAGCACCACCAGCACCACCACATAGGCGGCGACGTCCTTGAAGCCCTCGGGCAGGTAAAAGCCCGCCAGCGCCTCGACCATGCCGATGATGAGGCCGCCGACGATGGCGCCCGGCACGCTGCCGAACCCGCCCACCACGGCGGCCGGGAAGGCCTTGAGGCCGATGAAGCCCATGTTGGAGTGCACGAAGGTCACCGGGGCGAGCAGGATGCCGGCAAAGGCCGCCACCCCCGCCGAAAGGCCCCAGACCAGCATGTTCACTCGGCGCACCGGGATACCCATGTAGGCCGCCGCGAGCTGGTTCTGCGAGGTGGCCTGCATCGCCACGCCGAGCTTGGCGTAGCGGAAGAACACATACAGCACGATGCACAGCGCGGTCGTCATGCCGATCACGGCGAGCTGCTGCACGCCGAGCACGACGCCGCCGATCCGGTATACGCCTTCGGAGAACGGCGTGGGCAGCGTGAAAGTGTCTGTCCCCCAGCCCGGGATCATCGTGACCACGCCGCGCAGCACGTAGCCGACGCCGATCGTGATCATGACCACGGTGAAAGCGGGCTGCCCCAGCACGGGCCGCAGCACGATGCTCTCGAGCAGCATGCCCACCACCGCCATCGCCGCCACTGCGAAGATGATCGTCGCCCAGTAGGGCCAGCCCATGATCACGCTCGAGGTGAGCGCGAAGAACGCGCCGAGCATCATCAAGTCGCCCTGCGCGAAGTTGACCGTCTCGGTGGCCTTGTAGATGAGCACGAAGCCGAGCGCCACCAGGGCGTAGACGCAGCCCTGCGCGACTCCTGCGACCGACAGCTGCAGCAGTTGATCGAGCACCTATCCTCCTCCTCTATGGGATTCTACCAACGAAGCACAGCCAAGCAATTGCTTTTGTGAATGGGTCGCCCTAGACTCAAACAGGACGATGAAGACAGTGCGTATCGGCGCGGGACTGGGTTTCTACGGGGATTCGTGGCGGTCGGTGCGCGCCTCGATCGAGCGCGGCGGCGTGCAGTACATCGGCTCGGACCACCTCGCCGAACTCACGCTCGCGATCCTGCAAAAAGACCGCCAGAAGGACCCTGCCGCGGGTTACGCCCGAGACGCAGTGCCCATGCTCGCGGAGCTGTGGCCACTGGCCGCAACGCACGGCGTCAAGTTCGTCCTCAACGCCGGCGGGCTCAATCCCCAGGGCGCGCGCGAAGCGATTGCCAGGGCGTTCCACGCCAGAGGCTGGAAGGCGAGGATCGCGGTTGTGACCGGCGACTCGGTCACCGGTCGCATCGACGAGCTGCGCGCCGCAGGCGAACCGCTTGCACACCTCGATTCAGGAGCCGATATCGCGACGGTCCAGGACAGGATCGTATTTGCGAATGCGTACCTTGGTGCACAGCCGATCGCCGAGGCTCTCGCCCGCGGCGCGGACATCGTCCTGACCGGCAGGGTCGCCGACGCGGCCCTGTTCCTCGGCCCGCTGGCCTACGAGTTCGGCTGGCGCTGGGACGACTGGGAGCGCCTCGCGCAGGGCCTCACGGTCGGCCACCTGCTCGAGTGTTCCGGCCAGGCCAGCGGCGGAAACTTCGGGTCGGCCGGGGACTGGGCGACGATCCCGGATTTCCTGAACCTCGGCTATGCGATCGCGGAGGTGAGCGAGGACGGCACCGCCGTGATCACAAAGGCGCCGGGAACCGGGGGGCGGGTGTCTTTCGATACCGTGCGCCAGCAGCTCCTTTACGAAGTGCACGACCCGCACGCGTATTACTCACCCGACGTCGTGCTCGACATGGGCACGCTGAAACTCGAGGACGAAGGCGGCGACCGCGTGAAGGTCAGCGGCGCCGGCGGCGCGCCGCGCACGGGCACGCTCAAGGTCGTGGCCGGCTACCACGACGGATGGATGGGCACCGGCGTGATCGGCTACTCGTGGCCCGACGCCTGGCGCAAGTGCGAGGCGAGCGTGGGCATCATCAAGGGCCTCATGCAGGAACGCGGCATCGCGGTCGAGGAAACGAACGTCGAATACATCGGCTAC